>JAAZMQ010000275.1 GCA_012798745.1 Bacteroidales bacterium | reverse complement strand
GTTGTTGATGTTTTTTCTCATTGTTTCGTTTCGATATGCTTCGCTTCCAATGAGAAAAAGAGCATCCGAATGAAAACTTGATTGATTTTGGGGAAAAATAAAAATTAAAAATAATGTATTTTCTAACGGTATTTTATCAAAGGTTACACCTATAAATAGCCTTAAATCATTTATAGCAAATAGTTTAAACGGGTGTAACCTGTAATTTGTAACTAAATATATTTCATTGATTATTTTGATAGTTGTTGCAGGTTATACCCTGAAATGGGCTTAACCCGTTTACAGAAAAGGAAAGAGCGCAACTATAACTATAACCGTATAACTTTATGTTATTTTTTCCGATGAAACAAAGAGAGTGGGAAATTGTTATATTTTTAAAGCGATAAAAAGAAATGGGATCCATGAAAAAATGCCCTTATCTTTCCCTATAATGTGCGTAAAACCATGCGTATTTTTTGCAACTAATTGATATTTAAGGTTTATTGCGGAGAGAGAGGGATTCGAACCCCCGGAACCTCTCGGTTCAACGGTTTTCAAGACCGCCGCAATCGACCGCTCTGCCATCTCTCCTTAAAGCGATTGCAAAGGTACAATTATTTTTGAAATGTAAAAATTTTCCTTGTCGGAATCAATTTCTGTAAAGTCAACCGGCAAGGGCAAAACTATATAAATTCTTTTTGAAGAACTCTTCTTGTGGTTAAAGCATAGTTTCAACTTGCTAATTCAATACGATTATTCATAGCTAAAAAACGGCCGATTTTCTATGTATAATTTTTTTGGATAAAATTAGATGGTGTTTTCGAGGAAATTAACAAAGAATGCCGTATTAATGAGCTGAATGCGTGAAAACGCAAAATTAATTCGTACCTTTGTATAAATAGAATTTTATGCGATTTACAGATTTTCCATTTTGTGACTCTTTGTTAAAGGGTCTGGAATCAATGAATTTTACTGAAACCACTCCTGTTCAGGAGCAAGCAATCCCCGTTATTTTGGAAAAGCGCGATACCATTGTTTGTGCGCAAACGGGAACAGGAAAGACCGCTGCTTACCTTCTTCCGTTGATTAGTAATCTCCAGACGGAACCGCATCATGAAAGTAAAATAAATGCCATTATTATGGCGCCTACGCGCGAATTAGCTCAACAAATTGACCAGGAACTCGAAGGCTTTGCGTATTTTACCCCCTTTTCGTCCATTGCAGTATACGGCGGAAGTGATGGTGATGCATGGGATGCTCAGAAAAAAGGTTTGTTGAGCGGTGCCGACGTTGTTATTGCTACTCCCGGCAGATTGCTTTCACATATTAATTTGTACAACATCGACTTTTCCGGGGTAAAATACTTTGTTCTTGACGAGGCCGATCGTATGCTCGATATGGGTTTTTATGACGACATCATGAAAATAGAAAAATTGTTGCCTAAAAATCGTCAAACAGTGATGTTTTCAGCAACCATGCCTCCGAAAATACGCCAATTGGCCAAAACTATTCTTCGCAATCCTGTTGAAATATCCATTGCTATTGCGCGACCTCCCGAAACCATTGTTCAATCGGCGTATATCTGTTATGAGCCACAGAAGGTGGAACTTCTTAAACATATTTTTGAAAGTAAAAAGCCCAATAAGGCCATTCTGTTTGCCGGAACAAAAGTGAAAGTGAAGGAAATTGCAAAAACGCTGAGAAAAATAGGATTGTCGGTGGGAGAAATGCATTCCGATCTGGATCAATCGCAACGCGATCAAACAATGCGTGAATTTCGTAGCGAGCGGATAGATATTTTGGTGGCAACCGATATTGTTGCGCGTGGCATCGATATTGACGATATTTCGTTGATTATTAATTTTGATGTGCCTCGTGATGTAGAAGACTATGTGCATCGCATCGGACGTACAGCTAGAGCGGGCGATTCGGGCACGGCCATCACGCTGGTTTCTCCGCAGGAACAACACCGATTTTTACGAATCGAGAGGTTTCTTCAGAAAGATATTTATAAAATTCCTGTTCCGGATGAAGTTGGCGCCGCACCTGAATATCGTCCACAAAAAGAGCAGAAGTCGAAAAAATTACCGCGTTCGAAGAAAAAAAAACGATCAAACAACGTTTCTCATCGAGAACGAACTTTCGTTTCAAAAAAAGAGAATAGAAGAATAAAGGAGAATAATGTCTCTGCCACCAAAAAAAGAACTCCTCATCGTAAATCAAAAAGCCGGTCTGAAAAAGATCAAACCGGCCGTTAAACCAAAGTGTTTTTACTTTTAATTTTCGTTTATTTCTGCTTTATTTTCCTGCCGAATAATTTCCATACCTCTCAAAATGGCTTCTTTATTCATAGGTAACAAATTGTGATATCTTTCCGGCAGCGATTTTTTTAGTCCTTCCATCACATTTTCGAGCTGTGCCACAGGTGCGACTTTCAATAATCCCCCCAACACAATCATGTTGAATACTTTGTCGTTATTCATTTTTACCGCCTCATCCATCGCATCAATTTTGTAAACGTTGATGTCTTTCCGTTTGGGAGGGTTATGGATGCCGTATCCGTCATAAATAATAGAGCCCCCGGGTTTTACCTTCTCTTCGAACTTCTCCAGTGAAGGTTGATTCAATACCACGGCTATATCGTATTTGTCCACGATAGGCGAACTGATGGGTTTATCGCTCAAAATAACGGTAACATTAGCCGTACCGCCTCGTTGTTCGGGACCGTAAGAGGGGAACCACGATACTTCCTTGCCTTCCATTATTCCCGAATAAGCAAGAATTTTACCCATCGATAATACGCCTTGTCCTCCAAATCCTGAAATTACTATTTCGTGTGTCATTTTTTCCGATTATGTGTTAAATATTTTTCAAGTCGCCTAGGGGATACATGGGAAACATATTTTCAACCATCCAATTATTGGCTTCCACCGGCGTCATTTTCCAACCGGCATTGCAGGTTGAAACGATTTCCACAATCGATGTACCTTTCCCCCCCATTGCATTTTCGAAAGCATGTTTAATCGCCTTTTTTGCTTTTTTTACGGCTGCCGCTGTGTGCACGCTATGTCGTGTGGCAAAACACACACCATTTAATTGAACCAACATATCGAGTATTTTTATCGGATTACCTGTCATGCGCACATCCCGACCCCGCGGTGTGGTAGAGGTTTTCATGTTTGGAAGTGTAGTGGGAGCCATTTGACCACCCGTCATGCCATAAATAGCATTATTAATGAAGACAATCGCAATATTCTCACCTCGATTGCACGCGTGAATGGTCTCGGCAGTTCCAATGGCTGCCAAATCGCCATCGCCTTGATAAGTAAAAACCATTTTGTCGGGATTCAGCCTTTTGATGGCTGTAGCTACTGCCGGAGCCCTTCCGTGGGCTGCTTCTACCCAGTCGATGTCGATATAATTATAAGCAAATACGGCACATCCTACGGGTGCAATGCCGATGGTTTTTTCTTCCAACCCAAGCTCCTCAATTACTTCGGCAATTATTTTGTGTACTACCCCGTGTGAACAACCCAGACAATAATGCATATAATTATCGTTCATCAATTTAGGTTTCTTGTACACAATGTTTTCGGGGTTCACTATATTGTTTTCATTCATATTTTTATTGTTTTGAGAATCGATAGACAAGATAAAGAGCCATTGCGGTTCCGCCGGCATACCACGTATATTTCATATTTTTGTCTGTCGCGTAATAAATGATGATGGTAGCCACAACTGCTATCATGAACGCAATCAAGATTATTTTACGTATTTTGGGGTCCACAATTTTGAATGTTTTTATTCGATTACTTTTTCTTTAAATGCTCCTAATACAGCGTCGGGGGTGGGAACAATTCCTCCCAGCCGACCATAATGTTCCACTTTTACTTTTCCGTTTACAGCCAAGCGAACATCTTCAACCATTTGACCGGCATTCAATTCAACAACGAGCATTCCTTTTACTTTGTCGGCGTATTGCCCAATAATTTCGCTTGGGAAAGGCCATAAGGTAATGGGACGCAGCAGCCCCACTTTGATTCCTTCTTCACGAGCCATTTCTATTGTCTTCAAGCAAATACGTGCAGCTGATCCAAAAGCCACAAACAAATATTCGGCATCTTCGCATTGAATTTTTTCGTAACGCACCTCGTTTTTCTCGATTTCTCTGTATTTTGCTTGAAATCGTTCATTATTTTTTTCCATGATTACCGGATCCAGTTCGAGCGACGTGTGGATATTGGGCTTTCTGTCGGGTGTTTTTCCGAGTGCAGCCCAGGGGCATTGCTCACGAATTTCCTGTTCTGTCCGCCGAGGTCTAAATTCCGGCAGCTTCACCTTTTCCATCATCTGACCGATGGCTCCGTCGGTTAGAATCATTGCCGGATTGCGGTATTTAAATGCGAGTTTGAAGCCCAGCTCCACAAAATCGGCCATTTCCTGTACCGAATTGGGAGCCAGCGTTATCAATCGATAATCGCCGTGCCCGCCGCCTTTTACGGTTTGGAAATAATCGGATTGTGAAGGCTGAATGGTTCCTAACCCCGGCCCTCCGCGCTGTACATTCACAATTAACGCCGGTAATTCGGTACCGGCAAGGTAAGAAATTCCCTCCTGTTTAAGGCTGATGCCGGGGCTCGATGATGTGGTCATTACTGCTTTTCCACTTGCTGCTCCTCCATATACCATATTTATAGCGGCCACTTCGCTTTCGGCTTGCAATACTATCATTCCTGTGGTTTCCCAGGGAGCGGCTTCCATCAATGTTTCTATAATTTCGGATTGAGGCGTGATTGGATAACCAAAATAGCCATCCACCCCGTAGCGAATTGCAGCATGAGCGATAGCCTCATTTCCTTTCATTAATGATATCTCTTCTGACATAAATCTGATCTTAGCTTTTATCGTTCAACGATATGATTTTTATATTGTCAATAAATGTATCAAGATTGCCCGTGTGGTTCACTAAGCAAATTTTTTGCGATATACCGTCAGACAAGCGTCAGGACAAATATATCCACAATTGGCGCAACCGGTACAATTATCGGGATTTTTCAAATAAACATAATGGTATCCTTTATTATTCACTTCACGAGGTTGAAGTTCCAATACATCTTCCGGGCATGCTGCAACACAAAGGTCGCAACCCTTGCATCGCTCAATGTCAACCTCTACATAACCTTTTATTTTTGCCATCAATCCTGAATTTTTTTAATTCGTCTGCAAATATAGTTATTTGTTTGTTGCGATTTTTCTTTTAGTGTTACTTTTCAAGTATAGTTACCATCCGAATGCTTCTCCGTTCAGCCATTTACCCTGAACTTTCAGTACTTGTTCAATAACATCGCGTACCACTCCTTCTCCTCCCTTTTCTTTCGATATATATTTAGCAATCTGTTTTATTTCGGGAGCAGCATCTGCAGGTGCAACCGGCAATCCCACTTGCTGCATGACTTCATAATCGGGAATATCGTCTCCAATATAAATAATTTCTTCGGGCAGGTATCCTGTTTTTTCGAGATAATCCCTAAAATCGACCATTTTTATTTTCGATTTCAGATAAATATGTTTTACGCCAAGAGCTTCGTACCGAACTTTGACGGAGGAAGAGTTTCCACCGGTAATAATAGCAATTTCGAGGCCGTTTTTTATTGCCATATTTATGGCATACCCATCGCGCACATTGGTAGTTCGTTGAGGATCACCATCAGGTGAAAGAGTGATGGTTTGTCGCGAAAGCACCCCATCAACGTCAAAAATCAATGTCTTTATTTTATTAAGATCGTAGTTTATCATTTTTGTTCAGCATATTTATGTATACTTTCACTCAAAAGACGGTAGATGTGTTTCTTTTCTTCGTCTTCAAGCAGATCGAGATGTTTTTCCATCACACGTTTATCGAAACGCACGGCAGGACCCGTTTGAGCATCCTGTGGCGGCATTTCCTTTATTTTTGCCGCTGTTTCTTCAATGAGCGGTTTCAGAACATCATAGGGAATATCTTCTTTTTCAAGAATATCAGCTGCAAGTGTGTACATATGGTTTACAAAATTGCACGCAAATACTGCCGAAAGATGCAGGTATTGACGTTTTTCACCATCCATATAATATACTTTCGGTGAAAGAGCCGTTGCCAACGATTCTATCATTTCACGGGTTTCGTTGTTGTTCGCTTCAATGAATAGGGGAATATCGGCAAAATTAACGGGACGTCTTTTGCTGAACGTCTGCAACGGATAAATCACTCCGTAATTAGCGACATAGGGAGCAAAAATATTCATGGGCACACTCCCTGCGGTATGTATCCATATACCTTTTGTTTCAGGCATTCGATGCAGAATTTCAGGCAAAGCATCGTCTTTTACCGAACAACCATATACGTCGGCATCGGTACGGATTTTTGCCGGATTATCTGTAAATTCTGCATGAATTTCGTTGGCAAGCATTTGCGCATGCGCAATGGTTCTGCTATAAACCTGCAGCACTTTGTAGTCTGTTTTCAGGAAAGCTTTTGCTATGTGTGTAGCTACATTTCCTGCACCGATAAAAACAATGTTAGAAATCATAATGAATTTATTCTTTCGGTTTGAAAACCTCGATATGTACTTTTTCCCATAATAAATTATCTACATCATGGGGCGGTCGTTCCTTTTCTTTTTTTCCGAAAGCTATGATGCATAAGGGCTCCAAAGGAAAAGGAATATTCAGCAATTCATTGATATATTCTCCCGAAGTAACGGTTTCCGAATAATTTCTATTGCGCACCTGCACCCAGCAGCTTCCTATGTTCAGGTCTTCTGCCTGCAACTGCATGACAATACCCGCAATGGCACCGTCTTCTATCCACACATCGCTT
>JAAZMQ010000274.1 GCA_012798745.1 Bacteroidales bacterium | reverse complement strand
GCATATTTTAGTTTCACATCGTAGTAAGCATTGATATTATCGATATCAACTACCTCATGACCACACTCTAACAACGCACGCGCAACATGATATCCAATAAATCCGGCAGCGCCTGTAACCAGTATTTTCATTTTGTCGTTTTAAAAAATTACAATGACATGGTTACCTATTTCAAAATAGGTTTTATCTTCAATTGCGGAATGCAATTCTTCATCTCTTATTACTTTTTTTGCAGGAAGCATCAGAATTGCATTAGCCAAGGAATTATCCACTATATCTTCTTTTTCTACCATTTTCACATCCTCTCCCAAAAAAACATCCATACTTTCTGCACGGTGTATGCCATAAACACAATAATTTGTAATATGATTCTCTTCTGCTAACGTTTTTGCCTGTTTACACAAATCGGCTACACCTATATAAGGATTTAATTGAGGCATGGAACAACCTAACACAAAAATCATCGATAAAATCCCGATAGACATTGTACATATGGACCGATAAATGTTATTTTTTCGATATAATTGATAAATGATTATCAAACCGTTTATCGACAATATTCCCACCGCAACAAAAATCAAGGGCTTACCTAGAAAAGCTGTTTCTTCCATGCGGCTCAAGTAGATAATTGCCGGTAATGCACACGTAAAAATCGCCGCCGGAATAGCAATGGAAAGCTTTATCCACGGGTTTTGTTCGTCGAATTTATTCAGCAGCAACATCGAAAGATAAATGGCAAAAGGAAAAATGGGAAGCAGGTAATAATCCTGTTTGGAGCTAAATAGAGACAACATTACAAAAGTGGAGCCGACGATGATGGCAAAAAAATGCTCGACGTCGGTATTGATTTTTTTCTTTAACCATCCTGCAATAATAAACCCGATAACCAACAGCGACCAGGGAGCCAATGAATACCAAATTGTTATGGCGTAAAAGTAAAACGGTTCTTTATGATGAAAAGCGTTGATTCCCCTATCGACGGTCTGATGTACAACCAGATCATATAAATATTCTTTTCCACCTTCCATATAAACTCCGGCAAACCAAATAACGCATCCTGTTAAAATGATCAACAGGCTTTTCCACCCCCAGTATCGTTGAATGGTATTTAATTGCCTTTTGTACAGTAAAAAAAGGAGGGTAGAAACAACAGGGATCAATATACCTACCGGCCCCTTTGAAAAAAGTGCCAAAAACACAAACAACGGAAAAAGATAGAAATCGCATTTACGGTGTTCTCCTTTGTAGATTTTATAAAAAGTATAAAGAGATAAAGTAATGAACATCACCATCAGCATATCCATACGGACATACAGAGTAAACACCAAAAAAAATCCGCCGGTCATTAACATAAGCAAGGGAAGATGTTCGTTCACACTATTTTCTTTCCGTATCCATTTGGTCATGGTTATAAGGGTAACAAGGGCAGGAATAAATGAAAGTAACGACAAAAACCACCTGCGATGACCACCCAACAACACCTTGCCAATCATCATCAACCAAAAATATAAAGGAGGCTTGTCTGTATAAATAACACCCTGATTTGTAAAAGTGAATATGTTTCCGTTGCGCAAAGCTTCATCCACAATACTCAGATACCGCAACTCGTTCATTAATGTTAAGTCGCGCAATATCATTGCAGGCAATAATGCAATAAACCAAACCAGATAAATGTGTTTAGTTTTCATCT
>JAAZMQ010000273.1 GCA_012798745.1 Bacteroidales bacterium | reverse complement strand
TTTAATTACACGATGCCCGTCATACTCAGGTTTACCATCAGGCGCATCATTATTTACAATATACGCTTTACCATCCTCATCAAAGAAAAAAGAAGGATCGATACCTTGCACTTCGGGCAGTAGGATAGGATCAGACCATTCGCCGAAAGGATCGTGTGTCTTCACAAAAAAATTGCCTGCTCCCACGTTCGTGGTAACCATATAATACGTTTTATTATACGGATTGTATTCGATAGCCGGTGCAAAAATTCCACCACTCACATGCTGCCCCTGCATATTGACAAGCTGAGAAGGGCGATCAAGCACATGTCCTATCTGCTTCCAATTCACCAAATCCTTGCTATGAAATAGAGGTACACCCGGAAAATAGGTGAAGGTGGAAGTTACCAAAAAATAGTCTTCTCCATTGGTACAAATACTTGGATCGGAATACCAACCCGGCAAAATAGGATTATAGAAAAACTCCGGACCGGATAGTGAATTTTCTTTATAAAAATCATCTTCTCCTTTATAAAGAAAATTATCGAAAAGTGCCATGGACTCATTCATTACATGGTTTTTTCTTTTATCACCTGAAGGAGAATTTTTCATCATTTTATTACATCCTATACTAAAAGACACATTTAATAGGCCTAATAAAAAGGCCGATAATAATTTAAAATTTCGCTTTCCATTCATAAAAAATTCAATTTTATATTTATCACTACGGTAAACTATTTTTTATTTTTCTAATCATTTTAAATCAACAAAGTCTTTTATTATACTATTTTATAAATCAAATTGTAGAAAATATTTTGAACAATTAATAAATAAAAAACTCATGGTAAAAGTAAAAAAAAGTAATGAACATTATTTGCATAAGTGTTACACTGATTTTTCTGTATGTTACACCAAAAGAAAAAATGTTACAAGAAATTGCAAAGAGGTTACATCCGAAATAATAAAAAACAATACTCTATAAATCACAAACCGGCTAATGATTTACGGAAGACTATAATCACTTATAAATTGTAAATTAATTGACTAACCACACCATCAGATATCAGGGAGCTGACCGATTCATCCGATTATTCATCAAAGAAGAAATTGTTTCTCTACACTTTATTATGTGAAAGAAAATATGAAAAGCAAAGAAAAAGGAGAGCACAAATTATACTAAAAAATGAATATCACTATGCAAAATGATAATTTTATTGGTTATTTTTATTATTTTTGCTATAAATAATTTTAGAGAAAATGGCATGAAAAAACGATTTATACTTGTTTTAATTGTGCTTGGAGGCATTGTTTTCAAAGCAAAAAGCCAGATAGGTATATTTTATTCGACCGACAAAGATATCTCCAATAGCTTAATCAATTATATTTATCAAGATAAACGGGATTATTTATGGATTGCTACGGAAGATGGATTGAATAAATTCGACGGCATTAAATTTACGGTTTATAAAAATAATCTCAAAGACACAACATCGCTCAAAAATAATTATGTAAAATGCTTATTTGAAGATTCTCAAAACCGTTTTTGGGTAGGTTGTATAAATGGCTTACAGTTATTTGACCGAAAAACCAACAAATTCGAAGAAGTTAAATTACTCTCTTCGTCCAACGAACGAGTATACCCTCACATTATATCCATTATTGAGGCGAGTGACGGAACTATCTGGCTCAGTACATCAGGTGAAGGGGTTATGAAAATGTCCAAAGAAAACAATAAAATTTTTCAAACCGTATCTCCCATTAATTCAAAATTACCGACACCTTATCTGACTTTCATCTTCCAAGATAGTTCGGAAAAATTCTGGATAGGAACAGCCGATTTCGGAATTTACCTGTATGATGCGACAACCGATAAAATGTACAATTTCAACGTTCGAAACAAAAAAATCGGGAGTAATCAAATTTCTTCCATAACGGAAGATGATAATCAAAATATTTTTGTCGGAACGCTTTCCGGCGGCCTCTACGAATTTAACAGACAAAACTTTTCCTTTGCACCGATAGAAGATGCTGCAGGAGCAGAATCATTACCGATAAAAAGTTTGTTTTTCGACAGTAAACTGAATACACTGCTTATCGGAACCGACGGACAAGGACTCAGAAAATTAAACTACAAAACACGCAAATTAGAGGACATTCAAATCACTTCCTCTCCTTTCGATTTCTCAAAAACAAAAGTGCATTCCATTTTACGGGATAAAGCAGGAAACATGTGGTTCGGGCTTTTTCAAAAAGGTGTTTTTTTAGTAAGAAATAATCCCTACCAATTTAATTATATCGGACACAAATCGTTTAATAAAAACCTTATCGGATCGAGCTGCATCGCAGCTATTTATAAAGACAAAAACAATATACTTTGGGTGGGAACGGATAACGATGGTTTATATCGACTAGAAAACGATGGTGCCAAAACAATCCACTATACAAATACCAATAAACCGGGGTCAGTTCCCGGCATCGTATCATCTATTGTAGAGCTCGACAACGGCGAAATATGGCTGGGGTCTTTTTCACAAGGAGTGGCTCTTTTTAATAAAAAAACAGGTAATTGCATATACTTCAACACAATTCCTCCTCATATTCAGCCCAACAATCCGGCAATAAAGGTCAATTGCATCATCAAAGATAACCACAACAATTTATGGATTGGAACTCACGGTGGAGGGCTTTACGTATTTGACACTACCTCGCGAACCTATATCAAACATTACGGCAGCAATTCGATATCCAACGAATGGGTATGTTCGTTATTCATGGATAAAATGGGAAGAATATGGGTGGGGACATATAAAGGGTATTCAATTATCGACACCAAAAATTCGCTTATTCAGAACAACCCGGCAACCGATTTGTCAAATGCAGTTCTTTATGCCATAACTCAGGATAAAAATGGAAATATGTGGATAGGAACCACCGAAGGGTTGTATGTTTTGAATGAAAACAACATACTCTTAAAAAAATATACAACAGAAGAAGGATTGCCAAGCAATGTCATTTGTAGTATTGTAGAAGATGATCAAAACAACCTGTGGTTAAGTACGCATAACGGACTATCCAAATATAACGCAAAGGAAAACATATTTATCAACTATTACAATTCCGATGGTTTGCAGGGAAACGAATTTTCGAGAGGCGCATTCTACAAAAGTCCATCTAACGAAATCTATTTCGGAGGTATCAATGGCATTACCTTTTTCAATCCGTCGCAAATAAAAGAAAAACGAGAAGAACTTCAATTATATCTGATCGCATTAAATATTGGAGACAGAACCGTTTTTTGCAACAATAAAAGTAAAAAAGGAGAACCTTTGCGCTTTATATCCGATCTGGATACGATCTATTTAGACTATAAAAACAATATATTCAATTTGGAATTCTCGACCTTTGATTACGGAATCCCTGAACAAATTTCTTATCGATACCAACTGGAAGGGCTCAACAACAATGAGTGGATTCACACCGAACCGGGGATCAATAAAATCCATTTCACCAATATCAACTACGGTAAATACAAACTAAGAGTTGCCGCATCGGTACACGATACCTATTCTCCAATCAAGGAGCTCACCATCATCATATCTCCGCCCTGGTATCTTTCATGGCAAGCAATGTCGGCTTACGTATTACTTTTTCTTCTGATAACCTATGGAGTAATCAGATATATTTTGGACCGCATAAAATATCGAAACGAACTGGTTCGAAGACAACACATTGAAGAAATCAACGAAGCCAAACTTCAATATTTTACCAATATATCGCACGATATCAGAACCCCATTAAGCCTTATCATCAGCCCACTCGAAAAGTTAATGGCTTCAGAAGACGATTCACAAAAACGCTATATCTATCAGATAATTCATCGAAATGCGAACCGTATTTTGCGTCTCATCAACCAAATGATGGATGTACGCAAAATAGAAAAAGGACAAATGATGATGAAATTTCAAGAAACAGATATGGTTGGGTTTATAGAAGATTTGATGAAAACATTTGAATACAATGCCCAAAAACGCTGTATCGATTTCAAATTTATGCATGAAGATACTAAATTGAATGCATGGATCGACATAAGCAACTTCGATAAAGTAATGATGAATGTATTATCCAATGCCTTTAAATTTACCCCGGACAACGGTGCGATTACAGTGAGTTTAAAATCGGTTCATAATGCAAAAAAAAGCGAATTTCCTAGCAAGGACTATTTCGAAATCGTGGTTTCCGATTCCGGAACAGGTATCGATGAAGAGGATACGGAAAAAATTTTTGATCGCTTTTATCAAAGTGAAAACAATTATTCGGGCAAAAATGTAGGAACCGGCGTGGGGCTGCACCTCTCGCGCTCCATAATGAGTCTTTTACACGGCACCATCGTGGCCCGAAACAAAAAAGACGAAAATGGGGCAGAAATTATCATCCGTTTGCCGTTGGGTAAAGAACACCTTTCTCCCAAAGAAATAAATGCCTCCTCCGCAACAAAAGAATCTATCGATACAGGAAAAAAAGAACAACCCGTCATGCTTTATGAACAACCGTCTACACTTACTGAAAAAAAGATCAAACCCAAAACAAAATACAGCGTGCTGATTGCGGAAGATGACGACGAAATACGTAATTATCTCAAAAACGAATTCTCAGCTTATTTCAAAGTAGAAGAAACAACCAACGGCAAAGAAGCCTGGAAGATAATTCGTGAAAAACATCCCGATCTTATCATAAGTGATATCATGATGCCCGAAATGGATGGAATCATGCTATGCAAAAAAATAAAATCGAATGTCGATGTCAACCATATTCCGGTGATTCTGCTCACGGCAAAATCAACCGATTCCGATAAAGCCGAAGGCCTCGATGTGGGTGCAGATGCGTATATCGTAAAACCCTTTAATATTGACCTGCTGATAAAACAGAGTCTGAATTTGATAGAAAACCGAAACCGCATAGAAATAAAACCACTTGAAGACAAAGAAATTAAAGATCTACTATCGCCTACACCGTTACAATCGGCCGATGAGTTGCTATTGGGAAAAGTGGTGAAACTAATTAACGAAAACATAGCAAATCCCGTCTTGAACGTGGAATTTCTGGCCGAAAACATCGGCATAAGTCGCGTGCATTTATACCGGAAATTAAAAGAACTCACTAATCAGTCGCCTAGTGAATTCATCAAAACCATACGCATAAAACAGGCTGCCAAATTACTAGCCAATCAAAAAGTTCAGGTATCCGAAGTGGCTTACGCAGTGGGATTTTCTAATTTATCGCATTTTTCGAATTCGTTTAAAGAGTTTTATGGAATCTCTCCCACCGAATATGCCGAAAAATATCAAGATAAAAGCTGTTCAAACTCTCAGAGTTGAAAATCATGATGAGAATTTGTAATCATATTGAGCAGAAAGACAATTTTCGATCAACCACCTCAAAAAACTATCAGTAATGATATAAAAAACTTACCTGCGTTTTTCAAAAAATTCTTTCAGCAAAGCGGCACACTCATCCGCCAAAACACCTGCTATTACAGCGGTTTTAGGATGAAGAATCAAAGGTGAAAACCAGGAATAGCCATATTTTTCGTCGGGCGTGCCATAAACAATTCGTGAAATTTGTGCCCACCGCAAAGCACCGGCACACATAACACAAGGCTCTACCGTGACATAGAGTGTACAATCGGTAAGATATTTGCCACCCATCACGTTAGCGGCAGCAGTAATGGCCTGCATTTCGGCATGTGCCGTAACATCATTCAGCGTTTCGGTAAGATTATGTGCACGGGCAATAATGCGATCATGGTTCACAATGACAGCTCCAACCGGTACTTCACCCTTATCGAAAGCTTTTTTGGCTTCCATAAGAGCTTGACGCATAAAATATTCATTATTTAATAACATCGTATTCAACATTTAAAAGCTAAAAGATTATTCGCAAGAATAGCACTCACACAGATTTGCAAATATACAATCAAATCCTTTATTTATCGTTAATCACAGACATTCGCAAAATTCATTCAACATGGAAACCGGTTAATTCAATTACCAAAATTTATAAGGCAAGCATAACAAAACATATAATAAACCCAATATAAATATACTTTTTTTGCAGATATTTACAAAAATAAGTATTATTGACATTATTAACCTTATTAACGTTAATACGTAAAAAACAACAGCATCCCATTTCACTGAATAGAAATACGAAACCTTAACTACTGATTTTCTGAACGATATCCGATAAAAAAAGAAAGATAGAGCCTGAAAATAGGTTTCCGCGATCAATGAAAAAATTTTTTATCTCCCGTCGGATTTTCCGACGAATACAAAAATTATGATTTACCTTCGTTCTGATAATGTTCTTTAACAAATAAATGCGGTTTTCCCGACAAACCAAGGCTTTTTTTACGCAAAAAACCCTGTTTTCGCCCGTCGGATTTTCAGAAACAGGATATTATTTTTCCTTTCTCTCGTCGGAAAATCTGACGGAGGAATTAGGTTGATTAGTGTTAACGCACGTTTTCCGAAAAAGGATAAAATTTTCGTGCACGCTAACCCCGTTCCCCGATGGAAAATAAAATTTCGTTCCGTTGCAGTCGGGAAAATCCACGGAAAGAACAAATACATTAAAAAGAACGACACGAAGGCGATTTACTTCACCCGGGTATTTTGATTTTAAAACAAAAGAACAATTTCACCCTCTTCGGTGTTAGTTTGATAACAATAAACTCAAAAACACGATGGAAAATTTCAATTTTTACAGCCCCACCTATTTTATTTTCGGTAAAGGCCGAGAAAACGAAGTGGGAGAATGGATAAACCGATTTGGCGGTTCGAAAGTACTTGTTCATTACGGAGGAAGTTCGGCCGTCAAAAGCGGTTTACTCGACCGCGTAAAAGCCTCACTCAAGAAAAACAACATTGATTTTATCGAATTAGGAGGCGTAAAACCCAACCCCCGAAGCGGATTGGTATATAAAGGAATCGAAATCTGCAAACGCGAAGGAATAGACTTTCTACTTGCAGTGGGAGGAGGAAGCGTCATCGATTCGGCAAAGGCAATTGCTGCAGGTGCTTTATACGACGGCGATTTCTGGGATTTTTACTGTGGAAAGGAAGTTGAAAAAGCGTTGCCTGTCGGCACCATTCTGACGCTAGCTGCAGCCGGAAGCGAAGGATCGGACGGCTCGGTAATTACGCACGAGAACGGGATGCTTAAACGTTCGGCAGCCGGAGACGCATTGCGTCCCACGTTTTCGATTATGAATCCCGAACTCACCTTTACGGTATCCCCTTATCAAACAGCATGCGGTATTACCGACATGATGGCGCATGTAATGGAACGTTATTTTACAAATACCAAAGAAGTGGAAGTAACCGACAGACTGTGTGAAGGTCTTTTGGTGGCTATCATCAACGAAGCCCCAAAAGTATTAGCCCGGCCGGACGATTACAATGCTAGAGCAAACATCATGTGGGCAGGAACAATTGCTCATAACGACATCTGCGGCGTGGGAAGAGAGCAAGATTGGGCAACACACAAAATGGAACACGAACTTTCGGGATTATACGATGTGGCTCACGGTGCCGGTTTGGCTGTCATGTTTCCGGCGTGGATGAAATATGTCATGCAACACGATGTGATGCGTTTTGCTCAATTTGCGGTACGTGTATGGGGATGCGAAATGGATTTTCAACATCCTGAAAATACAGCCAAAAAAGGAATAGAAAAGTTTGAACAGTTTTTGGTCTCAATCGGAATGCCCATAAGATTTGAACAACTTGGCGCAAAACCGGAAGATATCCCGATCTTAGTAAAAAACATGCAATTGGGTGACCGGACTCTCGGCAATTTTGTCAAATTAACCGAAGAAGATATCACAAAAATTTACGAACTTGCCGTATAGAATAATAAATTTTATACTATGGCTCAACACAATGAACTCGGCAAACAAGGGGAAGAAGCAGCGGTGCGGTTTTTGCTGGCAAAAAATTACCGGATACGCGAGCGAAATTGGACTTTTAGAGGTTATGAGCTGGATATTATTGCCGAAAACAATACTTATATTATTTTTGTAGAAGTAAAAAGTAGAACATCGCTGCAATGGGGATATCCGGAAGACTTTGTCGATGAAAGGCGAATGCGGCGAATGGTAAAAGCCGCCAATTGCTATCTTATTGGAAAAAAGATCGATAAGCCTGCGCGATTCGATATTATCGGTGCATTATGGAACGGGCATGAGTTCAAATTGAATCATATTGAAGATGCTTTCTTGCCTGCATGGTGAGTTTCTTTTACGATAACGAAATAAAAAATTTATGGATCGATTAAGCAAAAAAAGAGAAATTATCCGATTGGACGAAACCGAATCTACCAATTCCTATTTGAAGCAACTTGTCAGGGAAAAACATCCTGAAGAGGGTTCGATAGTGATTGCCGAATACCAAACCGAAGGTCGGGGACAAAGAGGAAATCATTGGTTTTCATCAAAAAGTGAAAACTTATTGTTCAGCTTGCTCATTTATCCAAAAAATATTTTTGCCAATGAACAATTTATCCTATCACGCATCACCTCATTGGCAATCAAAAAAACGTTGGATCGATTTACCGACGAAATTCGTATTAAATGGCCCAACGATATCTATTGGAAAGATAAAAAAATTGCGGGTATCCTCATCGAAAACGACCTCCAAGGAAACAAAATAAAAAATACGATTATCGGCATTGGATTGAACCTTAATCAGGAAGTTTTTCCGCCCGAGTTGCCCAACCCCGTTTCACTAAAACAAATTACAGGGGTATCTTACGATAAAAATTCTATTCTCGATATGCTTTTACACGAATTTTTCATCCTCTACCGTGCATTGGAACAAGGGGAAACCGTTAGTATCGAAGAAGAATACATGCGCAATTTATACAGACGAGACAATTACTATTGGTTTAAAGACGCAAAAGGAAAGTTCAAGGCAAAAATCGTGAACACACTCCCCTCGGGGCAACTCATATTGAAAACACCGGATGACGATAACATGCGAACCTACGCTTTTAAAGAGGTTGCTTTTATAAACGAATAAATAAAAATGAAATATAAACGAATACTATTGAAGCTCAGCGGTGAATCGCTGATGGGAGAAAAACAATACGGTATGGACGAAACCCGCCTTGCCGAATATGCCGAACAAATTAAAGAAGTTGCCCAACAGGGAGTGGAAATAGGCATCGTAATCGGCGGGGGAAATATTTTTCGCGGACTTAGCGGCACATCACAAGGATTCGACCGGGTGAAAGGCGACCAAATGGGAATGCTGGCAACCGTTATCAATAGTCTGGCACTCAGCTCGGCTCTCACCGCAATTGGACAAAAAAACCGCGTGTTTACAGCTATCCGCATGGAACCAATTGGTGAACTCTATACCCATCAGAAAGCGATTGAGGCGCTGCAAAACAAAGAAATTGCCATTTTTTCCTGCGGTACAGGAAACCCGTTCTTCACTACCGACACAGCAGCTGCCTTACGCGGTGTCGAGATTAAAGCCGATATTCTGTTAAAAGGAACACGGGTAAACGGCGTTTATACTGCCGATCCCGAAAAAGATCCAACCGCAAGCAAATTCAACGAAATCTCGTTCGACGAAATCTATTTTCGTGGACTAAAAGTAATGGATCTGACCGCCACCACCCTTTGTAAAGAAAATAATCTGCCGCTAATCGTTTTTAATATGGATATACCGGGAAACCTCAAAAAGGTAATTTTCGGAGAAAATATAGGCACATATGTGCACACATAAAAAAATTTTGTTTATCTTACCAAAATAAAAATCATAAAAGATATGGCTGATATTTCTGTAATTAAAAAAGAAACCGAAGAAAAAATGAAGATGACCATCGAATTTCTCGATGAAACCTTCGCCCGTATTCGTGCCGGAAGAGCCAATACACATATTCTCGACGGCGTGCGTGTGGAATATTATGGAAGTTTGGTTCCCCTGTCAAATGTGGCTACCATAACAACTCCCGACGCAAAAACCATCTTAATACAACCGTGGGAAAAAACGATGCTGAAAGTAATCGAAAAAGCCCTTATCAATTCCAACGTTGGCATTACTCCTGAAAACAACGGCGAAGCGATCCGGCTAAACATCCCTCCCTTGACCGAAGAACGACGAAAAACACTGGTGAAACAAACCAAGCAAGAGGCCGAAGACGCAAAAATAAGTATTCGCAATGCCCGTCGTGATGCAATTGAGGAAATAAAAAAAGAAGTAAAAAACGGACTTGC
>JAAZMQ010000272.1 GCA_012798745.1 Bacteroidales bacterium | reverse complement strand
TGGGATGAGGTGGAATCGTACGTGGAAAAGGAAAGATTTGTTTATGTTCAAGGCAGACTTCGTGAACAGGCAATCAATGCTCAGGATTGGAAAGACGCCTGCCTGTTGTATTTTCAACAATTCAACAAACTTCCGATTCCTTACGATATAGAGCGTCCCGTGAATAAGTTGGAGGATATCATAAAAAAAGATAGGGAGAGAAAAAATCAATAAAATTAAAACGAATATGATAAAGAATATTTTTTTACGGATCGAATCACGTATTGTCTCCAAAAGCAAACGATACCGGATGTTAATTGTTGTGTTTGCGATTGTAATGCCCTTATGTGCTCAATTAAGATTGCCCAAACTGGTTAGCGATGGCATGATTTTGCAGCGCGATACCGAACTCACTATCTGGGGATGGGCTGATCAAAATGAAAACATTACGATCGATTTTAAGGGGAAAAGTTACCACACCGTTGTCGATTCGTCCGGCGAATGGAAATTGATGCTGCCGGAACAAAAAGCCGGCGGTCCTTATGAAATGCGGATAAGAAGCGAAAAAGAAGAGATTACGCTTCATGATATTTTAATAGGCGATGTGTGGTTTGCCTCGGGGCAATCCAATATGGAGTTGCCGATGCGGCGGGTGAGTCCGATATACGAAAATGAAATCAAAACTTCCGAATGTGCTTTTATACGACAGTTTTGTGTTCCGCAGCGTTACAATTTCAAGTATCCCGAAAAAGATTTGGAAAAAGGTTCTTGGATTTCGGCTAATCCGCAAACCGTGCTTGATTTCTCTGCCGTAGCCTATTTTTTTGCAAGAGAGCTGTATGAAAAATATGAGGTTCCGGTGGGAATTATTAACGCCAGCCTTGGTGGGTCGCCCATTCGGGCGTGGATGAGTGAAGAGGCTTTAAAAGAATTTCCTTCCTATTATAGCGAAGCGCAACAATTCAAAAACGATGAGCTGATTCAAGAGATTGAAAAAAAGGACAATGAACGTATAACCGAATGGTATAATATTTTGAGAAAGAAGGACAGGGGATATCAATCCGAGCAATCTCCTTGGTATTTGCCCAATATTGACACGTCGGACTGGTTGACCATGACTATTCCCGGTTATTGGTCCGATACGTATCCCGATATTCAAAACGGGTCGGTATGGTTTCGAAAAAGAGTAGAGATTCCTTCGCATTTGGCAGGTAAACCTGCGAAATTGATATTGGGGAGAATTATCGATGCCGATTCGGTGTACCTTAACGGTGTTTTCGTGGGGACTACCGGTTATCAATATCCACCACGTCGATACGATATTCCGCCAAATCTTCTGCAAAAAGGAGAGAACGAGATAGTGGTGCGTGTAATCAGTAACGCCGGCAAAGGGGGTTTTGTTCCCGATAAATTGTATGCCCTGATTATCGATAACGATACCATCGATTTGACCGGCGAATGGAAAATAAAACAGGGGGCAGAGATGCCGCCGCTTCCGGGTCAAACCTTTGTGAGGTGGAAACCGACAGGATTATATAATGCTATGGTTGCCCCTGTCATTCCTTATCGCATACAAGGGTTTCTCTGGTATCAGGGCGAATCCAATACAGATAAACCTTACGAATACCGCTTTCTTTTGGAGAAACTTATTGGAAGTTGGAGGAACGAGTGGCAACAGGGGGATCTTCCTTTTCTCTTCGTGCAATTGCCCAATTACGGCCTTCCTGTAAGTGAGCCCACCGAAAGTAATTGGGCAATTCTTCGTGAATCACAATTGGTGACCTTCAAAAAAGTTCCCCTTACCGGTATGGCAGTTACTATAGATCTCGGTGAATGGAACGACATTCATCCTTTACGGAAAAAAGAAGTAGGGGAAAGACTTGCTCTTTGGGCACAAAAAATAGCTCACGGAGAAAAAAACAGGGTGTGTTCGGGTCCGATTTACGACTCGATGGAGGTAAAAGGAAATGTAATTTGGTTGAAATTCAAGGAGATTGGAAGCGGATTGATTGCTAAGAGAAATTTGCCGTTGAAAGAATTTGCCATTGCAGGATCGGATAAAAAGTTCGTTTGGGCTGAAGCCGAAATTATGGGCGACAGGGTCAAAGTCTGGAGTGAAAAAATTGCAGAACCAGCAGCAGTGAGGTATGCTTGGGCAGATAATCCCGCAAATGCCAATCTCTATAACAAAGAGGGATTACCGGCTTCTCCTTTCAGAACGGATAATTGGTAAATCGAAAATTAACTAACAACATAAAAAATAAAGTAATGGATTCTACAACACAAAAAGTGCCTTGGTATGAGAAAGCAGGTTATAGCTTGGGTGATGGAGCTGCTAATCTTGTTTTTCAGATGACAATGATGTTTCAGCTGTTTTTTTATACCGATGTGTTCGGCATAAAAGCTACTGCGGCAGGGATGATTTTATTGATCGCTCGTGTTTTCGATGCATTTGTTGATCCGATTGTGGGTATTTTATCCGATCGAACTAATACACGGTGGGGAAAGTACCGTCCTTGGATATTGTGGACAGCTTTACCGTTCGCCGTATTTTTTGTTTTGGCTTTTACCACACCTGATCTTTCTGAACGTGGGAAGATTTTGTATGCAGGAATTACCTATACTTTGTTGATGTCGATTTATTCCTTCAATAATACTCCCTATTCGTCCTTAGGTGGTGTGATGACAGGCGATATTAAAGAACGTACGAGCATTTCCACCTATCGTTTTGTTACTGCCACTATAGCCACTTTTGTTGTTCAGGGATTGACGTTGCCTTTGGTAACTAAATTCGGTCAAGGTAATCCGCAAAAAGGTTGGTTTCTTACAGTTTCTCTTTTTGCTGTTATTGTTGTAGTGCTTTTTTTGATTACATTTTTTACTACTAAAGAACGAATTACGCCCCCACCAAATCAAAAAACATCCGTAAAACAAGATTTTAAAGATATTCTTAGCAACAGGCCTTGGAAAGCAATGTTCGTTCTTACTTTATTTTTGTTTATCACATTAGCCATGTGGGGAAGCAGCATGTCCTATTATTTTAATTATGTAGTGGATAAAGATGCCCTTTTTGTGTTTCTCCGTAAGGTTGGTTTAATAAGTGAAGCAGGAGAGAGTTATGGTGCATGGCATCAATTTTTAGATGCTTTCGGATTGATAGCTCGAGACACCGGCGATGTTTTTGCTGTTGGTTTTAGTCTATTCAATATGATTGGACAAATCGTTACGTTGATAGGTGTTATTTTGTTATCACGTTTTCTTTCTAATATTTTTGGTAAACGAAACGTATTTATTGTCTGTTTGGCATTGACTGCAGTGTTTACCTCTCTTTTCTATGTGGTTTCTCCTACAAATATTGAGTCGATTTTTGCGATCAACCTCTTAAAAAGCCTTGCCTATGCTCCTACTATTCCATTGCTTTGGGCCATGATGGGCGATGTAGCCGATTACTCGGAATGGGTGAATTATCGTCGTGCAACTGGTTTTGTTTTTGCCGGGATAGTTTTTGCTTTGAAAGCAGGCCTTGGTGTTGGAGGAGCAATTTGTGGTTCGATTATTGATGCTTTTGGTTTCATTCCCAATCAAATACAGACAGATTCAGCTGTTTTGGGTATTAAACTGTCTGCAAGTCTTATTCCTGCATTTACTTTTTTTATTGGAGTGTGTGCGCTCTTTTTCTATCCAATTTCCAAAAAAATGAATGAACGTATTCAAGCAGAATTGGAAGAAAGAAGAAAAAATATTTTGTAATTATTCTATTTATGTTTTAAAAAGTTAAATTATGTTT
>JAAZMQ010000271.1 GCA_012798745.1 Bacteroidales bacterium | reverse complement strand
CAATAGCTTTCATTACATTATCGTAGTTGTCGAGCGGCTCTCCCATCCCCATAAAAACGATATTGGATAAATTTTCGGCGTCCGGAACAGAATATACCTGATTAAGTATCTCGTTTGTAGAAAGATTACCACTAAATCCCATTCTTCCTGTCAGACAAAATTCGCAATTCATCTTGCATCCGATTTGCGAAGAAACACACAGCGTGAGCCGCTCATTTTCGGGAATCATTACCGCTTCGACAAATTTGTTATTGTGATGGGTTTCAAACAGCATTTTCTTTGTGCCATCCTTAGAAGTCTGTATATCAATCGGCTTTACTCTACCAATTTCAAACCGGTTTTTCAGAATTTCTCTGTTTTTCAGAGAAATATTGGTCATTTCATCTATATCTGTCACACGCTTCACATACACCCAATCGGCAATTTGTGAAGCAGTAAATTGAGGTAAATCCAATTCCTTCACCGCTTCTTTTATTTCGGCAAGCGTCATGCCGAGAAAATATTGTTTTTCGTCCATGATTCCCTTTTTAGAAAACAAAGATAATCATGATTTGCGAAATAAGCCGATTGCCTTAAGAATAAATGATAAATTGGCAGAGATAAGAAAAAAATTCTTTAAGTTTGCACGTAATTATGCCATTGTATCTCCAAACAAACAACCCAATCATCGCTTCGATGTGGCAATGGAAGAAATTGAGGCCCCAACGAACAAACAACTTTACGGCAGACAACCCTTCCGTCTTCCGTCCGGTAATCCGATTCAGGAACGTAGGGAGCGAACCGTTGAAAGAAGTCGAAATCAAATACGGCACAAAAGGATTCAAAAACAAATCGTACAAGTGGACAGGCCATTTGGGATTTTATGAAGAAACCACCCTTGTTTTGCCCGGCCCCGTCGAATTCAACGAGGGAGAAAATGTTTTTGAGGTCGAATTGGTAAAACCAAACGAAAAAAAAGACCAATGGACAGCCGATAATAGTATGTCTTCTACCTTTAAATCACTCAAAACGCTCCCGTTGGATTTCGTCGTAGCTTACAAAGCCAACAAAAAGCCGGAAGAAAACCGACTCTTCATCATCAACGAAAAGCAGGATACGGTATATCAACGAAATCCGCAACAATGTAAGCCCACCATGCTCTATACCGAAGGAGGGCAAGTGATCGAAAGCAATTAACACAAACTAACCCATATGAAGATGAAAAAAAATACTTATTCTCCTTTTTGCTCTGATGGCAATATCGCTTGGCATTCAAACGAAAAAAATACCGGTGCACGCCTGGTTAGGCGGCCCTGGGAAAGCCATTCACTGATCCATCCGGATTCCTATCGCTCATGTCAAAAATGAAAAAAAAATTATATATAGACCCCCTAAGGTAAACAGAAAAAGAATTATTATGGCTATTATAGGAGGTGTCCTGCTTATATGCGTTTTCCTGTATAAGTTTATTCTTTGTTAAATCAATCCCCATGGAGTTTTGCATGAGGATAGAATATGTCACTCCAAATAAAATAAATTGATCGCTAAACATTATTAAAACATTATGAAAACATTCATTATGAAAAAGATTATCATAATTTTATTGTCGGTTATAGTTTTGTCATCGACT
>JAAZMQ010000270.1 GCA_012798745.1 Bacteroidales bacterium | reverse complement strand
ATGCCTCCGGATTTGCGTCAAACCGTGATGGATAGGCTCGAAAAAGAGATTTTGGTAAATAGAAAAGGGCATATTCATGTGGGAATTACCGGGGGAGCGATGCTTTTTAAAGTGTTACGAGAAGAAGGACGAGATGATCTTATTTATTCCATGACTTCCCAAACCACTTATCCAAGTTGGGGATTTATGCGTGAAAACGGTGCCACAACCATTTGGGAAATGTGGGAAAAAGACCTCCCCGGTCATTCCTTATTGCATAGTTCTTATCTTTATCCCGGCGCATGGTACATCGATGGAGTAGCGGGAATCCGAAGAAATCCCGATATGCCGGGATTTAGACAATTCATAATTCGTATACCCGACCTTACTGAATCACAAATTTCGTGGGCAAAAGCCGATTTCGATTCTCCCGCAGGTTTAATCAAATCGCATTGGGATTGTAAAAACGGGAAAATGTCTTTATCTTTGACTGTTCCCCCCAACTGTGAAGCAATTGTTTATTTCCCGGATAAAAAAGGAACCCCCATTCATAAAAATTCGGAATTTTCTGAACAAATCGGTAAAAAAGATGGCTATATTTTATTTAAAGTCCCTGCCGGAAAATACGAGTTTTCAAATTAGACATCACAACGTTACAACCTGCGAAAACAATTAAATAACCAATTAAAAATCAAATTATAAGTTCTTCATAAACTCATTAAAAAATTTACAAAAATGAAACGCACAACCTTTTTAATCGCAATGTTAGTAACCATGTTATTGGTCGGATGTCAGAGTAAACACCTCAATGTGGTTTCCCTGAAAATTGAAATGCAAGAAAACCCGCAAGGAATTGCAACATTAAATCCGCGCTTTTCGTGGCAGATTATCTCCGATGTTCCGGATGTGGTGCAGCAATCGTATCGTATTCAGGTTGCCCAAACCAAAGAGGATCTTGCCAAAGAACAAAATCTCCTTTGGGATTCCGGAGACGTGAACAGCGATCAATCGATTCTTATACCGTATGAAGGATCTGAGCTGGCATCAAGAGGTATTTATTACTGGCGGGTGAAAGTGAATACCAATCAAAGCGCCGGCAAATGGAGTAAACCTCAATTTTGGACAATGGCACTATTGAACGATACAGAATGGCAAGCACAATGGATTGGCGAAGACTCTCTGTCCAATCCCAACGAAACAGCCGAAGGCAATACCCGCCTGGCTGCTCGTTATCTACGCAAATCGTTCAGTACCAAAGATTCGAAAATAAAACGAGCTGCACTCTACATTTCGGGGCTTGGCATGTACGAAGCTTTTCTGAACGGAAAACGCATTTCGGAAGATGTTTTTGCTCCCACAGTTTCGTGGTATCCCGAACGGGTATATTATAACGTTTACGAAGTAACCCCTCTCATCCGGCAAGGTAATAACCTATTGGGAGTGAAATTGGGAAACGGAAGATTTTTTGGTATGCGTGGAGGCGAAACCATGGTTTTTGGATTACCCCGTTTATTGGCTCAGCTTGAAATTGAATATAACGATGGTTCAACCGACGTGATTGTAAGTGACGAATCGTGGAAAGTAACTTCCAAAGGGCCCATCATCGCCAACAACGAATTTGATGGGGAAGAATACGATGCTCGTTTGGAACTCACCGGTTGGGATACTCCAAATTACGATGACAGCAATTGGAAGCAGGCAGATATCATGGAAGCACCCAAAGGCAAACTAACAGCACAACCCAATCCAAATCACAGAATACAAGAAGAGATTCAACCTATCAAAATCACGAAGCTCCCCGACGGAAAATTTATCCTCGATATGGGGCAAAACATGGTGGGATGGGTAAGAATCAACAACCTGAACGGAAAAAAAGATCAACCGATCACTTTACGGTTTGCCGAACT
This sequence comes from Bacteroidales bacterium, assembly GCA_012798745.1. GTDB lineage: Bacteria > Bacteroidota > Bacteroidia > Bacteroidales > Dysgonomonadaceae > Anaerorudis. The sequence goes on along the minus strand of JAAZMQ010000270.1, from coordinate 3,691 downwards.
GCTCAATCCCGACAGTACGCTTTATATGGCCAATCTTCGTTCAGCAAAAGTTACGGATATTTACATTCCTGCTAAAGATGGCACTTTTAGTTGGGAACCTTCGTTTGTTTATCATGGATTCCGTTACATGGAAGTTTCGGGTTTGGATTATCAACCTAAGCTGTCTGATTTCACCGGAAGAGTGCTATACGACAAAATGACGACAACCGGGCAATTTGAAACGTCCAACGAAATCATCAATCAGGTTTTCAAAAATGCTTACTGGGGAATCCGTGGCAATTATCGAGGAATGCCCACTGATTGTCCACAACGCGACGAACGTCAAGGTTGGCTTGGCGACCGCGCTACCGGATGTTTCGGAGAAGCCTTTATTTTCGATAATGCTTTGCTGTATAGCAAATGGGTACAAGATATCGAAGACTCACAAAGTCCCGAAGGAAGCATTTCGGTTGTTTCCCCACGCTATTGGACAATTTACAACGACGATGTAACATGGCCTGCCGCCTATTTTTATGCCATGAACATGCTTTATCGTCAGTATGGCGATGTTGAACCCATCAAGAAGCATTACCCATCGATGAAACGTTATCTGGAACGCATTCAGCAAGTATCAATGGAAGATTATATTATCACAAAGGACACCTATGGCGACTGGTGCATGCCTCCCGAATCGCCGGAATTGATCCATTCGAAAGATCCATCCCGCAAAACAGCCGGTCCTGTGTTAAGCACAACGGTTTATTACAGCTTGTTGAATTTGATGACAGATTTTGCCCGCATCAGCGGAAACGAACAAGATATTGTCGGATATCAAGATCTTGCAACAAAAATAAAAGATGCATACAACAACCGTTATTTTGATGCCGATTCGGCAAAATACGACAATAATACAGTAACGGCCAACATACTTTCCCTCCGTCTTGGGTTGGTTCCTGAGGGATACGAACAACAAGTTTTCGATAATATTGTACAGAAAACCGAGGTGGATTTCAATGGGCATGTCAGCACCGGCGTACTGGGAATACAACATTTGATGCGGGGTCTTACTCAATACGGAAATGTGGATCTGGCCTATAAGATTGCTACCAATGATACGTATCCCAGTTGGGGTTACATGATCAGAAAAGGAGCAACAACCATTTGGGAACTTTGGAATGGAGATACTGCCGATCCTGCAATGAACTCAGGTAATCACGTAATGTTGCTGGGTGATCTGATCATCTGGTACTACGAAGACCTCGCAGGGATCAAGAATTCACCCGAAAGTATAGCGTATAAAAAATTGCTTATGGAACCCAAATTCCCGAAAGGATTAACTCATGTGAAAGCTTCTTACCAATCAGTTTACGGAGAAATCAAAAGTGAATGGACAAAGGAAAACAATTCTTTTTCATGGAATATCACTCTTCCGGCAAATACCTCGGCGTTGGTAAGATTACCCAAGGACCTAAATATTTCAGCACCTGCGCAAAAAGGAGTAAGAAAGGTAACGGAAACCGATTCGCACATCGAAATCGAACTTGGATCGGGAACGTATCATCTGAGCGGTATAAGTAAATGAAAATAATCATCAAACGTATGAAATAATTCACTCACATTAAAAACTTCAAACAAAAAACACTTGCAGATATACTCATGCAAGTGTTTTTTGTTTGTCGGGGTAGCAGGATTCGAACCTGCGACCCCCTGCTCCCAAAGCAGGTGCGCTAGCCGGACTGCGCTACACCCCGGAACTTTGTCTAAAAACAGTGCAAAGATATAACTATTACTCATAATTGCAAAAACTTTCGGCATGCTAAATTCAAATTAAAAGTGCGACACTCCGACCGATGTTTTTTAGTCGGGATTTTTCTTATCTTTGCCACACAAATCCAACCATTAAACAACATTCACCGGTGATAGATTTTTCGAAAATTCCCTCCCCATGTTATGTGATTGAGGAAGAATTGCTTCGCAACAACTTACAACTCATCCGTTCGGTAAAAAACCGCGCGGGCGTAGATATCATACTGGCTTTTAAAGCATTTGCCGTCTGGAAATCGTTTCCCATCATCAGAGAATACATCCATTCTTCCACCGCAAGTTCGGTAAACGAAGCGCAGCTTGCGTGGGAAGAAATGGGAAGTCCGGCTCATACCTATTCTCCATCCTATACCGATGAAGATTTTCCTCTCTACCTGCAATATAGTAGCCATATTACTTTTAATTCCCTTTCGCAATATCGCCGATTCTATCCGCATGTAGTGGCTTCGGAGAAAAAAATAAAATGCGGATTGCGCATCAATCCCGAATTTTCAGTGGTAGATACCGAATTGTATGATCCGAGTGCACCGGGGTCACGTTTGGGCATTACTGCCGACCAATTAGGTGACAAACTTCCTGAAGGCATTACCGGTCTGCATATGCACAACCTTTGCGAAAACAATTCGTATGCATTGGAAAAAACCCTTCAAGCAACGGAACAAAAATTTGGACATCTTTTTCCGCAAATTGAATGGTTGAATCTCGGAGGAGGGCATCTGATGACGCACAAAGATTACAATGTAGAACATCTGATCAATTTATTGCTCGAATTCAAACATCGTTATCCCCACCTGGAAATCATCATGGAACCGGGCGGAGCTTTTTTCTGGGAAACAGGGGTATTGGTTTCTACTGTTACCGATATTGTTGAAAATCATGGCGTAAAAACAGCCATGCTCAACGTATCGTTTTCGTGTCACATGCCCGATTGTCTTGAAATGCCTTACAAACCGGTCATTCGTGGAGCATATCAGGAGCCCATACCCGGTAAACCCACGTACCGCATGGGCGGAAACAGCTGTCAGGCGGGTGACTTCATGGGTGAGTGGTCGTTCGATGAACCATTGAAAGTGGGCGATCGCATTATTTTTGAGGACATGATTCACTATACTATTGTAAAAACCACCATGTTTAATGGTGTAGCACATCCTTCCATAGGCTTATGGACAAAAGACAACCGATTTGTTCTTTATCGTGAATTCGGTTACAAAGATTATAAAAACCGTATGAGCTGAATCTTAACCCAACTAATCGAATTTTTCATAAAAAACCAATCGATATCTAAACAATATTCATTTTTAACGTGTTAATACAATAGAAAACTATCCTTTTAAAAAGAAAAAATCAGATGTCATTTATTTATTAAAAATCATTGCTCATGAGTTGGATAGGATTTATCATTATTGGAGGAGTAGCAGGCTGGCTTGCCGGTAATTTAATGAGAGGTGGAGGCTTCGGCCTCATGGTCAACATTATCGTAGGCATTATCGGTGCCGTTATCGGTGGGTGGGTTTTCAGCCTTTTAGGCATTTCTACAGGAAACGGCCTTATCGGAACCCTGATCACTGCGCTAGTGGGTGCCGTTTTATTGCTCTGGATAATTTCGCTGTTTAAGAAAAAGACTTAGCGTTGCTTGAATAAGAAACATAAAAATCGGTGTATCTAAAAAGGTATATCGATTTTTTTTATCGATTTTATCTCATGAAACTATTGCATACAACCCTATTACAAACTGAATTTGCAAGAACAGATTTTTTGGTTCGTTGTGTAAATTGAAAATTATCATGTAAATTTGCCGAAAAATAAAACAATGGAAAAGAGGCAAATCGGTATATTGGCGGGATCGTTCAATCCCATACATATGGGACATATGATGATAGCCAATTAT
>JAAZMQ010000269.1 GCA_012798745.1 Bacteroidales bacterium | reverse complement strand
CTTTTTTCTTTTCGGGATAAAAGAAATAACAGTTTCCGAATTCGTAAAAACGCAAATCATTGCGTTTACGGTTGCGATTGTAAGCAATACTTTCCAAACCACCGAAAAGAAGGGTTTGACGCATGACACTGAGATCATTGCTAAGTGGATTGATAATTGGAACACATTGGTTTGCGGGAAAAGTGTTGTTATTTTCGTAATAAGCTTTTTTTGTGAGCGAATTGTTCATAATTTCATAGAAACCCACAGCTGTGAGCTGTTCCGAAATTAACGTTTGCACCCTGTGTTTGCGATCGACAGCTGTTTGATAAGAAAGATTCGCTTTCAGTGAACTGCTGAATTCGATGTTATCATACCCATAGATACGTAAAATATCTTCTATTACATCTACTTCGCGAAGTACATCCACCCGATAAGTGGGTATGCGTAGGGTCAGTTCGCTTTCCGTTTCTTTTTCAATATCTATTTCAAGGCTGTCAAGAATACTTTTGATAGTTTCTTTCGGTATTGTTTTTCCGATAAGAGAGGTTGCTTTTTCGTATCTTAAAACAACGCGGGGCTTTTCGATGGGATGCGGATATATATCGCGGATCTCACCTTCTATTTGACCGCCCGCAAGTTCTTTTACCAATAAAGCGGCGCGTTTAAGCGTGTAGACCGTATTGTTGGGATCTGTGCCTCGTTCAAAACGGAATGATGAATCGGTATTCAACCCGTGGCGTCGAGCTGTTTTGCGTACCCATGTAGGGTTAAAATAAGCAGATTCCAGAAAAATATCTTTGGTATTTTCTGTAACTCCCGATTTTAAGCCACCGAAAACTCCGGCAATACACATTCCTTCTTCTTCGTTACAGATCATCAGGTCTTTATCGTTCAATTCGCATTCTTGTCCATCGAGGGTGATGAATTTTGTTTTATCGGGGAGGGTCCGCACAATGATTTTGTTGCCGGTGATGTGTGCTGCATCAAAAGCGTGCATGGGTTGACCGATTTCGTACATGACAAAATTGGTGATATCCACAATATTATTTATCGGTCGAAGTCCAATAGCCATCAGTCTGTTTTTTAACCAGTCGGGACTTTCTTTCACTTCCACACCGCGGATTGTTAAACCCGAGTAGCGTGGGCAAGCTTCTGTATTTTCTACAACGACATCAATTCCTCCTTCTTTCTTATCTATTTTGAATTCGTCAACCGAAGGTTTTGTGAGTTTAAATGGCTTTTCAGTTTGTTTTAAGTAAGCTGCAAGATCGCGTGCCACGCCGTAGTGTGAGGTGGCATCCGAACGATTTGGTGTGATATCCACTTCAAGAACATAATCGGTCTCGACTTGATAATATTCTTTTGCGGGCATCCCTACTTTTGCATTAGGAGGTAATACGATAATTCCATCGTGCGATGTTCCAATACCGATTTCGTCTTCTGCGCAAATCATTCCAAATGACTCTTCGCCGCGAATTTTGGCTCGTTTAATGGTGATTTCGTCATCACCCATATAAAGTTTTGTCCCGACTGTAGCCACTACCACTTTTTGTCCTGCAGCCACATTAGGTGCTCCGCAAACGATTTTCAATGGTTTGTCGTTTCCGATATTTACGGTTGTAAGATGTAAATGGTCGGAATTGGGATGGGGAGTACATGTCAGTACTTCGCCAATAACCAAACCCTCCAATCCACCTTTAACGGGGCTTATTTCTTCTATACCTTCTGTTTCCAGACCGATTGAAGTGAGCGCTTCGGCCGTTTCCCGTGGAGATAAATCGAATTTTAAATAATCTTTAATCCAGTTATATGAAATATTCATGCAATTGATTATGTTTAGCGATATTCACAAAAACGAATAAACATCGGCATGTGAATAATGAATTTCAGCCTTTTCGAAAAAGTCCTCAAAATTACAAAAAAACAGCGGAAATAGGAAAAATGAATTAAAAAACCATATGGAACAAGAGAGTCCATATGGTTTTATTTCAGTACGGTAACAGTTGAAAAGTTGAATTTGCCGTGAAGATATCGATTAATATCCTCTGATGGCTTTAATTCCCGGAAGTACTTTTCCCTCAATCATTTCAAGTAAAGCACCACCACCGGTAGAAACATATGAAAACTTGTCGGCAAGGCCGAATTTATTCACACAAGCCACAGTGTCGCCTCCTCCGATGAGAGAGAAAGCTCCTTTTTCGGTAGCTTCCACAATGGCTTCTGCAACAGCACGAGATCCATGATCGAAATTATCGAATTCAAAAACACCTACAGGCCCGTTCCAAAGGATGGTTCTGGAATTTTTGATGATTTCGGCAAATGTTTTTTCAGATTCGGGACCGATGTCAAGACCTAGCCATCCATCGGGAATGTCATTTACCGGAGCATAAGCAGTGTTGGCATCGTTGCTGAATTTATCGGCTATTTTGGCATCGGTAGACAGAACAAGGTTTACTCCTTTTTGTTTGGCAAGTTCTACAATTTCGCGTGCCAAGTCGAGTTTATCTTCTTCGACAATTGAATTTCCGATTTTACCGCCGAAGGCTTTAACAAAGGTGTAAGTCATTCCTCCGGCAAGAATAAGGTTGTCCACTTTTTCGAGCAGATTCTTAATAATATCTATTTTGGTAGAAACTTTTGATCCACCCATAATAGCGGTAAAAGGATGCTGCGCATCGTTCATAACTTTTTCAATAGCATTGATTTCGTTTTGCATGAGATAACCGAATAATTTATGGTCGGTATCGAAATAGTCGGCAATCAATGCGGTAGAGGCGTGAGCACGATGGGCTGTGCCGAATGCGTCGTTAACATATACATCGGCGTAGGATGCTAATTTTTTGGCAAATTCTTTTTGTGCTTCCTTCATTGCCTTTTTTGCGGCGGCTATTTCTTCTTCGG
>JAAZMQ010000268.1 GCA_012798745.1 Bacteroidales bacterium | reverse complement strand
TTTTGGTGGGGTCGAGCCTGTCCAGAATTTTTATGATGCTTTGTTTCAATGTTGTTCCCCGTACAATGCTATCGTCGATAATTACCAACTTATCTTTATTTCGATTCAATGAGCCGTAAGTAATGTCGTAGACGTGGGCAGCCAAATCGTTGCGGGTATTACCTTCGGCAATAAAGGTACGAAGCTTAATATCTTTAATGGCTACTTTTTCTGCGCGTACACGCCGTGAGAGAATCTGCTCTATTTCATTTTTATTCAGTGAAGTACCTTTTTCGGCAAGGAGTTGTGCTTTTTCCCGGTTAAAATGTTTTTCCAACGCTTCCATCATGCCGAAAAATGCTACTTCGGCCGTATTGGGGATAAAGGAAAAGACGGTGTTATCGAAATCGTGATCGATAGCGTTTAATATTTGGGGTATAAGTAATTCTCCTAATTTTTTTCGTTCGCGATAAATATCGTAATCGGAGCCGCGCGAAAAATAAATGCGTTCAAAAGAACAGGGTGTGATTTTCTCTTTTTTTTCAATAATTTGTGGTAATGAAATTTTTCCGTTCCTTTTCACGATTAATGCTTGACCCGGCTCCAGCTCATGAACATCGTTCTTGGTGAGATTAAATGTCGTTTGAATAACCGGTCGTTCCGAAGCAACTACCGCAACCTCGTCATCGTAATAATAAAATGCCGGTCGGATTCCCCACGGGTCACGTAAGGCGAAAGCATCGCCGCATCCGATAAGTCCACTTATTACATAACCGCCGTCCCATATTTTACTTGCTCGTTTCAATAAAAACGGTATATCTAGTTGCTCTTCAATTAAGTAACTGATCTGTTGTCCGTTTAATCCTTTTTTATCGATATGATCGTATTGATATTGAACTTCTCTATCCAGATAATGACCTAGCGATTCGAGAATAATGAACGTGTCGGCATAATCACGAGGGTGCTGTCCTTCAGCAAGGAGTTGTTCAAACATTTCATCGATGTTGGTCATATTGAAATTTCCTGCAAGTGCAAGACTTCTTGATGCCCAATTGTTTCGTCGCAATAGTGGATGCAAATATGCCGATCCGCTTTTCCCCGCAGTACTATATCGTAGATGCCCGAGGAAAAGTTCTGCTGCAAAGGGAACGCTTTTCTTTACAAATGAAATATCTTTTAATTTTTGTGGCGCAAATTGGTTAAATGTTTCATGTACCTTTCCAAATATTTCATCGATAGCCCCTGAGCCGGTGGCTCTTTCTCTGAAAATAAACTCATTACCTGCAGAGGATTCCAACTTTACCGCAGCAAGTCCTGCTCCTTCTTGCCCGCGATTGTGTTGTTTTTCCATTAATAAATAGAGCTTATCAAGCCCATACTGCCACGACCCATATTTGTTGTGATAATAATCGAGGGGTTTAAGCAGTCGGATCATTGCGATGCCACATTCATGTTTAATAGTATCTGTCATGTGTACAACTTCCCGAATTAGACTACAAATTTAATTCTATTTTACAGAAAAACAGGCATTCTTTGGAATTAAAATTTTAAAAGAACGTTACTTTTTGTATTCATCTTTTTCTGAAAGACTGTTTTTCTTTGTACTTTTGTGAAGCCAATAGCAGTGAATGCTCCGCTGTTGTCTAAAAGTCACACCAATTATTATAATGATAAATCGATTAAATTATGACTGTAAAACCTTTTAAGTATCAAGAGCCTTTTCCTTTGGCTAAAGATGATACCGAATACTATTTATTAACAAAAGATTATGTATCGGTTTCGAATTTCGAGGGAAGAGAGATATTAAAAATCGATCCGGAAGGGCTTACCCTACTTGCACAGCAGGCATTTCGTGATGTAGAATTTTTGCTTCGCACAGAGCATCATAAACAGGTAGTCAAGATTTTGGATGATCCGGAAGCGAGCGAGAACGATAAGTTTGTGGCGTTGACTTTCCTGCGTAATGCAGAGATTTCGGCAAAAGGGGTTCTCCCATTCTGTCAGGATACGGGAACAGCAATTATCATTGGTAAGAAAGGGCAACAAGTTTGGACAGAAGGCAATGATGCCGAAGCACTGTCAAGAGGTGTTTACAATACGTTTGTGAATGAAAATTTTCGTTATTCACAGAATGCACCTCTGACAATGTATGAAGAAGTGAATACGGGTTGTAATCTTCCTGCACAAATTGATTTATATGCAGTACCGGGAAATGAATATGAGTTTCTTTGCATTGCAAAGGGCGGGGGATCGGCCAACAAAACTTTTTTGTATCAAGAAACGAAAGCACTACTCAGACCCGATAAATTGGAGTGTTTTTTGATTGAAAAAATGAAAACATTGGGTACTACCGCGTGTCCGCCTTATCATATTGCTTTTGTTGTGGGTGGCACTTCGGCCGAAGCCAATTTGGCAGCCGTAAAACTGGCATCGGCAAAATATTATGATAATCTTCCTTCTGTTGGCAACGAATGGGGGCAGGCATTCCGTGATTACGAATTGGAAGAAAAACTGAAAAAAGCATCCGAGAAATTGGGCCTAGGCGCTCAATTCGGCGGGAAATATTTTGCACATGATGTACGGGTTATTCGTTTACCGCGTCATGCTGCTTCGTGCCCCGTTGGAATGGGCGTTTCTTGCTCAGCTGACCGCAACATTAAAGCAAAGATCACGAAGGAGGGGATATGGCTTGAGAAACTAGAAGATAACCCCGGTCGGTTTATTCCGGAAAA
>JAAZMQ010000267.1 GCA_012798745.1 Bacteroidales bacterium | reverse complement strand
TATATGAAAACCGATTATAACGTACGGAGTTATTATCGAGAAGGAAAATGGAGTGAGCCTCAACTTGAAACATCCGAATATGTAAACCTGCATATGGCAGCAACCTGTTTACATTACGGCCAAGAAGTATTCGAAGGATTAAAAGCTTTTAAGGGAAAAGACGGTAAAATACGCGTTTTCCGTGTACGAGACAACGCGTTGCGTATGCAATCGTCCGCACGAGGTATTTTGATGGCTGAACCACCGGTAGAATTATTTGAAGAAATGGTAATAACAGCAATTAAAAAAAACCGGAGATTTGTTCCCCCTTATGAAAGCGGGGCTTCATTATATATTCGTCCATTACTTATTGGCACAAGTGCTCAAGTTGGTGTAAAACCTGCGAAAGAATATGTGTTGCTTGTTTTTGTGACCCCTGTAGGTCCCTATTTTAAAGAAGGATTTAAACCTACGCCCATGGTGATTTTGCGCGAATACGACCGCGCTGCTCCTTTGGGAACAGGAAGATATAAAGTGGGAGGAAACTACGCAGCTAGTCTGGCTGCTGACGAAAAAGCCCATAAAATGGGTTATTCGGCTGTATTGTACCTCGATGCCAAAGAAAAGAAGTATATCGATGAATGCGGCCCTGCCAATTTCTTTGGAATTAGAGACAACACCTATATTACACCTGAATCTACCTCTATTTTGCCATCCATCACCAATAAAAGTTTGATGCAACTGGCAAAAGATATGGGTATGAAAGTTGAACAACGCCGCGTTCCGGTTGAAGAGCTTGCTACCTTCGAAGAAGCAGGTGCTTGCGGTACGGCTGCAGTAATCAGCCCCATCTCACGCATCGACGATTTGGATGAAAAGAAAACGTATGAGTTCTGTAAGGATGACAAACCGGGACCAATCTGTGAAAAATTATACCATAAACTGCGTGCTATTCAATATGGTGACGATCCCGATCCTTACGGATGGGTAACGGTATTGGATTAAAATAAATCATTAACCGGGTTTCCATGCTGATCCCCGGTTTTTTTATTTTCCCCATTTACAATAAGGATATTTTGATAAATAGGCATTATAATAGCGGATATCGTGCGTTACCTCCTTCCCTAACCATTCCGGCTTTTCGAACGGTTGATCTTCGCACCGCAATTCAATTTCGGCGATAGTGAGCCCTTTATTGTCACCATGAAATTCATCCACTTCGAAAATACTTTCCCCCACTTTTACCACATAACGAGTTTTTTCGATCACCGATTTTCCACAAAACTTCAGCATATCTTCAGCATCTTTTAAGGGAATCTCATACTCCCATTCACAGCGTGTAAACTCGCTTTCGTTAACCGTACTCTTAATTGTTAAATAGGCTTTGTCATCGGCTATACGAACCCTCACAACCAAGGGTGAATCGGAAGAAAGATACCCCTGCATAATACGATGATAAGCACACGCTTGCGATTTATAGTCACCGGTTACTAAAAACTTTCGTTCTATCTCGTACTTCATATAGTGAATTTTCAGCCAAATGTAAGAAAAATATTCGAAGGAGTATTTACTTCAATTAAAAAAACCTGCTAACTTACAAAAATTACCTGCAAACTAGGATTTTATATCTTAATCTTTTTGTCTACTTTTGAGTTGCCTTTGTATAAAAAAATTTTGTAACCATGAACAAAAAAGGAATCGCTTTTCTTTTCTTCCTCATATCAACATCGTTCTTGGCTTTTGCAGCTGACGGCGATACAAAATGGCCGCAACAGACCGTTGAAAGCAAACCATGGACACGGTGGTGGTGGTTTGGAAGCGCAGTTGACGAAACAAATCTGACGTACAATATCGGAAAACTGGGAAAAGCCGGCATCGGCGGTGTGGAAATTACTCCGATTTACGGAGTAAAAGGGTATGAAGACAAATACATTCCCTATTTGTCGCCCAAATGGATGAATATGCTTTCATACACCCATAATCAAGCTCAAAAATGGGAGATGCAGGTCGATATGAACAATAGCACGGGATGGCCGTTTGGAGGACCTGATGTTACGCCGGATAATGCCGCTTGCAAAGCAATTTTTCAGGAATACCGCGTTTCAGGAAATAAAGAAACAAACCTGAAAATACGTGTCTATGATCAAAAACAGCAAAGCATTGCAAGGCTTTCACGCCTCATGGCTTATTCCGATAAAGGTAAGAAGCTCGATTTAACTACGTTGGTAAACCCAGACGGCATATTAAAATGGAAGGCTCCGAAAGGAGAATGGCGCCTGATTGCCCTGTTTGAAGGAAGAACGTTTCAACAGGTAAAACGTGCAGCGCCCGGCGGCGAAGGATATGTGATGGATCATCTGGATGCCAATGCCGTAAAAAATTATCTCCAAAAATTCGACAACGCTTTTACAACCAGTCAAACCCCTTATCCTCATACATTCTTTAACGATTCGTACGAAGTCTATGGGGCAAATTGGAGTCCGACACTGTTGGAAGAATTTTACAAACGAAAAAGTTACAAGTTGGAAGACCATTTCCCTGAATTACTCGATAAGGGAAAAACCGACCGTTCGCGACGTGTCGTCTCCGATTATCGGGAAACACTGGGAGAGATGTTGGAAGAAAATTTTACACAACAGTGGACAAATTGGGCTCATGCACACGGCGCAATTACACGAAATCAAGCGCATGGTTCGCCGGCAAACCTGATCGATCTGTATGCAACAGTGGATATTCCCGAATGTGAAATTTTCGGCATTTCGGATTTCAACATCCCCGGCCTGCGTAAAGACAGCCTCATTAAAAAAAACGATGGCGACCCGGTAACACTGAAATTCGCAAGCTCAGCTGCACATATTGCGGGCAAAAAATTCACTTCTGCCGAAACATTTACCTGGTTGACCGAACATTTTCGCACCTCACTATCGCAATGCAAACCCGAAATAGACCAGATGTTTACATCCGGAGTAAATCACGTCTTCTTTCACGGTACACCTTATTCACCCCAAGAAGCACCTTGGCCGGGTTGGCTCTTTTATGCCACCATTAATATGTCGCCGACAAACGCTTTCTGGAATGACGCACCTGCATTCTTTTCTTACGTTACGCGGGTACAATCTTTTTTACAGTACGGCAAACCCGATAACGATCTGCTCTTGTATTTTCCCGTTTACGATATCTGGTATGAACAACAAGACGATTATTATCTGGCTTTTTCGATACACGATATGAAGAAGCGCCTTCCCAAATTTTACGAGACGGTCGAGAAAATAAGAGAAAGCGGAAGAGATGTCGATTACATTTCCGATAAGTTTATTCTGTCCGCAACAGTAGAAAACGGACAAATTAAAACCGCAGGTGGCACAACCTATAAAGCACTGGCAATTCCTGCTGCAAAATTTCTCCCCTTGGAAACCGCAAAAAAAATATACGAACTGGCTGCCAACGGAGCAACCATCTTATTTATCGATCAATATCCCGACGATGTTCCGGGATTAAAAGATTGGGAGGTACGAAAAAATAAACTGAAAAAACTTGTGAATAAATTTCCTCACGTCGATTTTGGCAAAACCCAAGTTGACAAACCGGGGAAAGGTAACATCATCACCGGAAAAAATTACAACGAATTATTTGAAGCAGCCGGCATACAAGGAGAAAGTTTCATTACTCAATTCAACGGACAATGCATCAGGCGAAAAAACGAAAGCGGTTATCACTATTTTTTCACCATGCTTACCAATAACCCCATTGACGGATGGGTACAACTTGCGGTGAAAGCAACATCGGCCCTATTTTTCGATCCCTTGAACGGTACCTCGGGAAAAGCCATGATAAGGGATAATAACGGAAAGACCGAAGTTTACATGCAGTTGCAACCCGGACAATCTCTGCTATTGAAAACGTTTACCAATGAGGATGTAAATGTCCCTACCTGGATTTATTATCAACCCGCAGGACAAGAAATAGTACTCGAAAACGGATGGAAACTCTCGTTTATCGAAAGCGAACCTGCCATCGAGGGAACTTTTGATATCGATACCCTAGGGTCGTGGACAAACCTAACGAACGAGAACGCCCGAAAAAACGTGGGAACAGCCCGATACAGTATAACGTTCAACATTGACAACCTCTCGGCTGACGAATATTGGCTCCGTTTGGGAGATGTAAGAGAAAGCGCTCGTGTGCGTGTAAACGGCATGCAAGTGGATACCCTCTTTGCCGTTCCATTTAAAACTACTGTTGGAAAATACCTGAAAGAAGGCGAAAACACCCTTGAAATAGAAATTACCAATCTCCCTGCAAACCGCATTGCCGATTACGACAGAAGGGGCATCGTGTGGCGTATTTTCCACGACATCAATATTGTGGACGTTAACTACCAAAGAACGCTATACGATAAATGGGATGTTGTTCCTTCGGGTTTGCTTGGGCCTGTGGTAATAAAGGGCGTCTGCATAAAAAATAATTTTTAAACACTGCCCTTCGCAATTATTCCGGTATGTCTACATGATTATAAAACACAAAAACACATTCTTATTGGGTTGAGAAGTAATAATTAACCGGTGTAAGGAAGAATTTTTGCACCTCCTATACCGATGTACGCAACTTTGTGTGATCAATGTGTTATTGTAACCTTCCCTATTTGTAGGACAGTTTCGAGTTAGACAAAATTATTAACTTTGTTTGGCAAAGGAACAACAATGAAAAAGAAAGTACACAGCGAGTCAGAGAAAGTAAAGGCTGTCCATCAGTTA
>JAAZMQ010000266.1 GCA_012798745.1 Bacteroidales bacterium | reverse complement strand
TCTTTTACGGACAAGGATTCAGTCCTATGTTGGAACAAGCCGTTGCCACAGCCGAAGAAAACGGCAAAGCTGTCGTATTCGGATATTATGTAAACGACCCGGAACGCTACGGGGTAGCAGAATTCGACAAAAACGGCAATGTGCTGAGCATTGAAGAAAAACCCCGGCAGCCCAAATCGAATTATGCCGTTGTGGGATTGTATTTTTATCCGAACCGGGTGGTTGAAGTGGCCAAAACGATCAAACCCTCTCCCCGCGGAGAACTGGAAATTACTTCCGTAAATCAAGCGTTTTTGAAAGAAAACCAATTAAAACTGCAAGTACTGGGTAGAGGGTTCGCATGGCTGGATACCGGCACACACGAATCGTTAGCCGAAGCATCCACGTTTGTGGAAGTAATCGAAAAACGTCAAGGATTGAAAATTGCCTGTCTGGAAGAAATTGCCTTGCGTTGGGGATGGATTACTCGTGAACAGCTTAGGCATCAAATCAACGACATGAAAGGATGTTATTTCGAATATTTGCATAAAATCCTTTGAAAAAAGAAAAATAAAATATACTCTAGAATTTACATATGAAAAACCCATTACCCGAGGAAGAATATAAAAAAAGAGAAGAGGCGAAAGAATATCCAATTCGTGGTGATTTTTTTCGAGACCAAACAGCAATTATTCACTCAATGCCTTTTAGGAGACTAAAACACAAGACACAAGTTTTCTTTTCTCCGGAAAACGATCATGTATGCACACGGATCGAACATGTACTTCATGTGGCTACAATCGGAGCTACCATTTGCAAAGGACTGAACAATAAGGGGTGGGAACTTAATCCTGAAATGGCTTATGCAATTGGTTTGGGACACGATTTAGGACATGCTCCTTTTGGACATGCAGGTGAAGATGCACTCAGTAGAAAACTCGGAAAAAAGTTTATACATGAAGTTCATGGGTTGAAAACAGTTGACAAGCTTTGCAATAATGGGAAGGGACTTAATCTAACCTATGGCGTGCGTGATGGTATTATCACACATAACGGCGAAGATTTACAACAAGAATTAAAACCAGCTGAAAAAACAAACGACCTTGAGAATATAAATGATAGAAAGGCTATTCCTTCGAGTTACGAAGGATGCATAGTACGCTTTGCCGATGTTATAGCATATCTTGGGAGAGACATAGAAGATGCTTATTTAGCAGATATTATAAAACTTGAGGATGTCCCGGAAACGATAAAAAAAGAAGTTGGTGAAAAAAACGGAGAAATTATAGACAGTCTCGTTATTGATATTATTGAAACATCAAAAGAAATTGACAGTATCAAACTATCAGATAAAATGTTCGAAAAAGTTAAGCTATTACAAGATTTTAATAACAAAAGAATTTATAATCACCCTACCATTTTAAATTATCGAAGAATGGGGGAAAATATCATAGAAGAATTATTTGACTATCTTCTCGATAAATACAATAATAATGGAAAAGACTATAATAAATACAAAGAAAGCAAATTGAATTTAGACAGACAGTTTGGGAATTATATTGAGCGATACGAGGATTTATACAACAATGAGGGGAATATTCCTAAAGTCATAGTTTGTGACTATATTGCAGGAATGACCGACAATTATGCGCTTAATGCGATGAAACAAATCAAAATTCCGGAACCAATTCAATTTAATTAATAATAAATTGCTTATGCCTCATATTATCAATTTACCG
>JAAZMQ010000265.1 GCA_012798745.1 Bacteroidales bacterium | reverse complement strand
TTAAATACTACGTTGGCGAAAACGTAAAAGTGATCAGTGGCCCTTTTAGCAATTTCTCCGGCGAAGTAGAGGAAGTGAATGAAGAGAAAAAAAGACTCAAAGTAGTGGTTAAAATTTTTGGAAGAAAGCAACTACTGGAACTGGGCTATATGCAAGTTGAGAAAGAATAAAATCAGGTTTGGTTACGCAGATCTGTGAATTCTTTGACATGTTTTGAAAAAACGTAAACAAATTTAAATCAAAGAAAAATGGCTAAAGAAGTTGCCGGACAAATAAAATTACAAATCAAAGGAGGAGCTGCAAACCCCTCCCCTCCCGTAGGACCTGCATTAGGTTCAAAAGGGATTAATATTATGGAGTTTTGCAAGCAATTCAATGCCAAAACTCAAGATAAAGCCGGTAAGATATTACCCGTCATAATTACTTACTATTCGGATAAGTCTTTTGATTTTGTTGTTAAAACGCCACCGGTTGCGGTTCAATTATTAGAAATTACAAAAGCAAAAAGTGGCTCACCAGAACCAAATCGAAAGAAAATCGGCGAAATCACTTGGGATCAGGTAAAAACAATTGCGGAAGAAAAAATGCCCGATTTGAACTGCTTCACTATTGAATCAGCAATGCGTATGGTTGCCGGGACGGCTCGAAGTATAGGCATTACGGTCAAAGGTGAATTTCCTCAAGATGTAAAATAATCAAAAAACTTCAATTGAAACATGGCAAAACTGACAAAAAACAGAAAGTTGGCTTTAAGTAAAATTGAACCGGGGAAGACCTATTCACTGAAAGAAGCAGCTACTTTACTAAAAGAAATTACAACAACTAAATTTGATGCATCTATCGATATCGATGTGCGTTTAAATATAGACCCACGCAAAGCCAACCAAATGGTGAGAGGTACCGTAATTCTTCCTCACGGAACAGGCAAAGAGAAAAAAGTTCTTGTACTGTGTACCCCTGAGGCAGAGACTGAAGCAAAAGAAGCAGGAGCAGATTATGTGGGACTTGACGAATATATCGAAAAAATTAAAAACGGTTGGATTGATTTTGACGTGATTATCGCACAGCCTGCTGTAATGGGTAAAATTGGTTCACTAGGACGTATCTTAGGTCCCCGCGGCTTAATGCCGAATCCCAAAAGCGGGACAGTTACCGACGATGTAGCCAAAGCCGTAAAAGAAATAAAACAAGGAAAGATCGATTTTAAAGCAGACAAATACGGTATCGTTCATGCTTCGGTAGGGAGAATATCTTTTACTCCTGAACAAATTGTTGATAATGTGCGGGAATTTATTCGAGCGCTGATCAAATTGAAACCAGCCGGAGTTAAAGGTATGTATATTAAGAGTATTTATCTTTCTACTACGATGAGTCCGGGTCTCAAAATAGATCCTAAATCGATAGAAGAAAACTAAGAAAGGGAATAAACTATCTATGAAAAAGGAAGATAAACAAAAGATAATCAGAAATATAGCTGATACTGTTAAGGAATACGAAAACTTCTATTTAACCGACATAGCTACATTAGATGCGGTTAAAACCTCTAAGTTAAGGAGAGAGTGTTTCGAACAGAATATCAAGCTAATGGTAGTGAAGAATACCTTGATGCGTAAAGCATTGGAATCGCTTGATGAAAATTATGAAGAACTGTATCCCCTATTAAAAGGT
>JAAZMQ010000264.1 GCA_012798745.1 Bacteroidales bacterium | reverse complement strand
TTTTTATTTTTAGATTTAAAATGTAACTTTGTCTTCGTAAAAAAATAACACGTATAACTAATAATGAAGATCATGGAAGAAATAATTGGAATGAATGCAGGTAAAGTCTGGACCCAACTTAATGCATCCGGGCGCCAAAACGTAAAAGACTTGAGAAAAGCTATAAAATTAAGAGAAAAAGACCTGTATGCAGCATTAGGCTGGCTGGCAAGAGAAGGGAAATTGTGTTTCGAAGAAGAAGAAAACGGGAAGGAACTATACGTTAGTTTGAAATAGCCGGCCTTGTATTCCTTATTAAAAAATTTCCCTATCTTCTGAGAAAAAGAAGATAGGTTTTTTTAAAATCACACCGTTATTTAACTTTAACCCTGAATTTTTTTAAAAGCTGCCTTTAATGACGGCTTTCTTTTATTTTATTATCTTTACCGAAAATTTAATCCCGTTTCATGAAAAAGTTCTTCCCGATTTTCATCCTGTTTTTCAGCATATTGTGTAATTACATCATAGCTTGCACTACTGCCGTAATATCGGGTAAACACACTCCTGATGGAAGAAGCATAATTTGGAAACTTCGCGATGCGGACGAACCTAAAAACAGTATGCGCTACTTTGCCGACGGAGTATACCCTTACCTCGGGTTGGTAAATTCCACCGACATAAAAGGAGAAAACGTGTGGGCAGGAGCCAATAGTACAGGGTTTGCCATTATGAACAGTGCTTCCTATAACGTAAACATAGAAGACTCCTCGCCCTTGAAAGACAAAGAAGGCATTTTCATGAAACTTGCTTTACAAACCTGCGCTACTTTGCAAGATTTTGAACAATTACTCGAAACATATCCCAAACCACGGGGAATAGCCGCAAATTTCGGCGTAATGGATGCTAAAGGCGGTATTGCTTTTTACGAAGTAGATAATTGGAAATGGACAAAATTCGATGCAAATAATCCCCAAATTGCCCCGAAGGGTTACATTATCCGGACAAACTATTCCGAAACAGGAATAAATGAAGAAAAACGCGGTGCTATCCGTAGACAAACTGCAGAAAAAATATTCGGCGAGGCTGCAAAAAAGAATAAACTCAATTATCGAACAGTTATACAGAAGTTTTCGCGATGTTTTTATCACCCACTTTTTGGAATCGACTATCGAAAAAAATATGAAACAGGCCGACCCAAAACCGAGTTTGTTCCATCGGACGATTTCATCACACGATACAGCTCTGTTTCGGCACTTGTTATTCAAAGTGTTAAACCCGAAGAATTTCCCGATATGACAACCATTTGGACACTAATTGGCTATCCGGCGACAACCGTAGCCATGCCTTTATGGCTTCACGGAAACGAAAATATACCGAAAATTCTGCAGTATGACACACGAGTAAAAAACAGCCCGTTGAACGAATATGCGTTGAAATGGAAAAAAGCATGTTACCCCATCAATAATCCCGAAGGGTATCATTACCTAAAAATGACCCAATTGGTTAATCCGGACAAAACGGGATACATCCAACGCATCGAACCGTTGGAAAAAGAAATTTTTATGCTGACAGACGAAAAACTTGCCGTATGGAGAAAAATTCCTCCCCATGCATCGGAAATCGAAAAGTATTATGAACATCTAAATAAAAAAGTATCCGATTTTTACACTGCTGAAAAAAGCCGATAACAAACAAAAGTCTATAACACACAATCGGTCACCTCAAACCACTTTCGGCAAAATAAGCTCGCTACAAAAAATTTTACTACTTTTGCACTTCAAAACAGTTGGTTAAGGTTATGAATATCGAAGACAAACTTCAAGAACAAATTATCGAAGCAATAAAAGAACTATACAAAGCCGATGTAGATCCTTCAGAGATCATACTTCAAAAAACAAAAAAAGAGTTTAAAGGGCATTACACCCTTGTAACATTTCCTTTGTTGAAAATATCGAAAAAAAATCCCGAACACACTGCACGCGAAATTGGTAGCTATTTATCCGATAAATTACCGTTTATCAGTGAATTTAATGTCATTAAAGGATTTCTGAACCTAAGTATTTCCTCATCCATGTGGATAAATGAACTCGCGAAAATCGATCATACCCCGGATTTCGGATTCACCCCTGTAACAGACAAATCACCGCTTTACATGGTAGAATATTCTTCACCAAACACCAACAAGCCATTGCATCTGGGGCATGTACGCAACAACCTCCTGGGACATTCACTGAGCGAGATATTGAAAGCCAACGGTATCAAGGTTATAAAGACTAACCTCGTAAACGATCGAGGAATTCATATTTGCAAATCGATGGTTGCATGGAAAAAATGGGGAAAGGGCGAAACACCTCAATCATCGGGCAAAAAAGGCGATCACCTGGTAGGAGATTATTATGTACTTTTCGAAAAAAACTATAAGGCCGAAGTTGAAGAACTCATGAGACAAGGCTTGTCAAAAGAAGAAGCCGAAGACAAATCGCCCCTTATGCAGGAAGCACGCGAAATGTTGCGCCGCTGGGAAGCAGGAGACCCCGAAGTGGTAAACTTGTGGAAAATGATGAACGAATGGGTCTATACCGGTTTTGATGAAACTTATAAAAGATTAGGCATCACATTCGACAAAATCTACTACGAATCGCAAACCTACCTGGTTGGAAAAGAAATGGTTTTAGAGGGGCTCAAAAAAGGTATTTTTTACCAGAAAGAAGACGGATCGGTATGGGCCGATCTCACTTCATATGGGCTAGATCACAAATTGCTGCTCCGTGCCGACGGAACATCGGTATATATCACGCAAGACATCGGCACAGCCAAACTCCGATTCAACGACTATCCCATCGATAAAATGATTTATGTAGTGGGTAACGAGCAGAATTATCATTTTCAAGTGCTTGCCATCCTGCTCGATATGCTCGGTTTCAAATTTGGCAAAGGATTGCTGCATTTTTCCTATGGAATGGTAGAACTACCTGAAGGGAAAATGAAATCGCGTGAAGGTACAGTGGTAGATGCTGATGATCTGATTGATGAAATGATCGAAACCGCTCGCGAAATATCCCAAGAACTTGGCAAACTAGATGAATGCACACCGGAAGAAGCAGAAGAAATCGTAACCATGATCGGGATGGGAGCGTTGAAATATTTTATTTTGAAAGTCGACCCTAAAAAGAACATGACTTTCAATCCCAAAGAATCCATCGATTTTGACGGCAATACCGGACCTTTTATCCAATATACCCATGCACGCATCAAATCGGTTCTGCGTAAAGCAGCAGAACAAGGTATCGAATTCCCTGAAAAATTGGATACCTCAGCTCCGCTTTCCGAAAAAGAGAAAGGATTGGTGCAATTGCTTACCGACTTTGCCAACGTGGTAAAACAAGCCGGCGACGAATATAACATTTCGCTTATTGCAAATTACGTTTACGATCTGGCAAAAGAATACAACCAATTTTACCACGATTTCCCCATTCTGAGAGAGGAAAATCCTGCACTTCGTGATTTTC
This sequence comes from Bacteroidales bacterium, assembly GCA_012798745.1. Lineage (GTDB taxonomy): Bacteria > Bacteroidota > Bacteroidia > Bacteroidales > Dysgonomonadaceae > Anaerorudis. The sequence goes on along the minus strand of JAAZMQ010000264.1, from coordinate 213 downwards.
GTCTTATGCTTTCAAAGAACATTGCCACCACCATAAAGAGAGGCATGTCGCTGCTGGGGATCGAAGTGCCGGAACGTATGTAAGTAATGTTGGGTTAACAAAATAAACATCGGCCATCTTTTTTAAAAGTGACCGATGTTTTAGTGAAAAAATGCTATGAACAAAACACTCTCTGCCTCCTGTTAAAGCGAGAATTTCTTTTTATAATTGCTC
>JAAZMQ010000375.1 GCA_012798745.1 Bacteroidales bacterium | reverse complement strand
CCCCTACCATGACCTTGATAAATGGTCAGCATTTAAAGAATATAACAAACGTGATGTGGAGACTGAATTAGAAATACAGATGAAACTATCAAAGTTCCCTGTTCCAGAACAAATATGGAATGAATATCACCTAGATCAAGAAATTAATGATAGAGGCGTTCTTCTTGATTTAGATTTTATAAAAAACGCAATTGAAATAGACGACTACTCTCGCACTAAGTTAATTGATGAAATGAAGGCACTAACAAATCTTGATAACCCCAATTCAGTGCAACAATTAAAAGGCTGGCTCTCTTATAATGGCCTTGAAACTGAAAGCCTTGGAAAAAAGATTGTTTCAGAATTATTAGAAACAGCTAAAGAAAGATACAGAAATTGCATCAAATTTTAAATCACCTAAATTTTTAGTGGGCACTCCCATATATCCCCAAAATAAAGCAGCTATTATAACTAAAATAAATCCTTTTGTCTTATTATTACTAAGTTTTTCCATTATAGTACCTCCGAATATTTTAAGCATAAGATTATGTAAATTCAATAAAATTATATCATTAAAAATAAAAATTCACTACTGTTCAAACATATATTTTTCTTAACGGATGCATTAAAAAAATATATGTTTGAACGACAGTGAGTTTATATTTTTTAGGATATATCTAAAAAGACAAATTAGAAGCTATTAGCGAATTGAGTACCTTTGTAACCACATATTATTTTTTTAATAACCTTCTAGCATCCCAAACTTTAAAGTCACAATATTTAAAAGCCATGTAACCGTTGACATAAAAAGTCGTAATATAGTATAATACAAATGTAAGATACGGATTGTAATAGCACTTAGTTTGCTACACAAAACCTATTTACAAATATTTTTGTTATATCTGGAAATAGGTTTTTGTTTTTTAGGAGGTATTTTATGGTAATAAATAAAATTTTAAATAATAATGCTGTTATAATATTTGATGATAAAGGAAAAGAATTAGTTATAATGGGAAAAGGAGTAGGTTATGGGAAACGAAATGGTGATACTATTGATCAAACTAAGGTTACTAAAAAATTTATTTTAAGTTCCATGGAATATCCCTACCATCTTGTTGAGATTTTAAGTAGTATTCCTACTAAATGTATTGAACTTTGCGATGATATTGTACAGTATGCAAAGCAAAAATTATCTATGAAACTTGATGATTCATTGTATATCTCTTTGATGGATCATATAAGTACAAGCATTGAACGGCAAAAAGAAGGGGGCCAATTAAGAAATAAATTATTATGGGAAATTAAAAATTTTTATAAAAGTGAATATGAAATAGGATTATATGGAATTGATATGATTAAAAAAAGGTATGGTTTAACTATGCCTGAAGACGAGGCTGGATTTATTGCACTTCATATTGTTAGTGCTGAAATTAGCAATGATATCCATGATATATATGAGATAACTGGGTTCATACAAAACATTACAAATATAGTTAAATATCATTTTAAATGTAATTTTGATACTAATTCACATAATTATTATTATTTTATTACATATTTAAAGTTTTTTGGACATAGAGTCTTTTATAAAAAAAGTAATAATAAAAGTAATAATAAAACTAATATTGAAAATAATGATTTACTGAATATTATAAAAGAACAGTATAAAGAATCATATCTATGTACTTTAAAAATAAAACAGTTTATTGAAAAAAAATATAATTATTATTTAGATGAAGATGAAATTTTATATGTAACAATACATATTATGAAACTTAGAAAAGGGAAATAGTTAAGATAGTAATCATAAAAAAATAAAGTAGTTATAGTTGGATAGTAACATTAAGTTGGCTAAACCTTCATTTTATATATAAAAAAAGAAATGGAGGAATTCAAAATGAATTATCAAAAAATGGCTAAAGAAATTTTATTAGCTGTAGGAGGAGAAAAAAATGTTAGCTCCTTAGTTCACTGTACCACAAGATTAAGATTTACACTTAATTCTGAATCAAAGGCTAGTGACAAAAAAATCAAATCAATTAATGGTGTAATGTCTTTAGTAAAAAAAGGAGGACAATACCAATTGGTAATTGGTAATGGTGTGGACAAAGTCTATGATGAAATTATAAAAATGACTAATTTAGGTTCATCAAATAACAGTGAAAAGGAAGAAAAGAAAGGTATTGTTAACAAAATTCTGTCAGTTATTACAGGATCAATTGCACCAATGATTCCATTACTTGCTGGAGCAGGAATGGGAAAAGTATTGCTTTTAATTTTAAGTTTGCTTGGAATTTTAGACAAATCATGTCAAACATATGTTGTATTAAAATTTATTTTTGATACTGGTTTCTATTTTATGCCGGTGTTTGTAGGTTTTTCAGCAGCAAAAATATTTAAATGTAATCAATATTTAGCATCATTTATATGTTTATCAATGCTACATCCAGAATGGATGGAATTAGTATCAGCAGCAAAGCCTGTATATTTTTTAGGGATACCGTTAGCATTAGTAAAATATTCTTCACAACTTGTAACTGCTATTTTAGTTGTATGGATAATGTCTTATATTGAAAAATATGTTTATAAGTATGTTCCTGAAATGATTAAAGTATTTATGGCTCCATTGTTAGTTATTTTAATTACTGCACCATTAGGATTTATTATAATAGGACCTGTAGGTAATTACATTGCACAATTAGTTGCTGATATTGTATTATTTGTACAACAACACTTTGGTATTGTTGCAATTCCAATTTTAGCAGCTGTATATCCATGGTTAGTATCAATAGGTATGCATAAAGCTTTGAGCCCAATTTGTGTTATGCTAATTGAACAAAATGGTTTTGACCCTGTTACACGTGTTATAGCATTATGTTCTAATATGTCTCAAGCTTCAGCAGCATTAGCAGTAGCATTAAAAACTAAAAATAAAGAATTAAAGCAAATTGCATATTCATCAAGTGTTACAGCATTTTTAGGAGGAATTACTGAACCTGCTATGTATGGTGTTAACCTTAAATTAAAAAGACCAATGTATGCTTGTATGATTGGTGGCGCAACAGCAGGATTATTTGCTGGAATAGTTCAATTAAGAGCTTTTGTTTATGTAACTCCAGGATTATTAAGTCTACCTATGTGGGTATCTGAAGGTAGTAAAAACTTAATATTTGCTATTATTACATTAATTATAGCTACAGTAGTAACATTTATTTTTACATTTATTATTGGATTTGATGATCCAGTTGAGGATAATAAAGAAGTAGAATATAAAAAAGATATGAATAATAACAGTATTAGTCAAGATATTTTAACACCAGTTAAAGGAGAAATTGTTCCTTTAAAAGATGTTGATGATGAAACTTTTGCAAGTGGAATAATGGGAGCAGGAGTTGGAATTATTCCAAATGAAGGTAAGATATATGCACCTGGTAATGGAGTAATTAGTGCTTGTTTTAATACAGGACATGCTATTGGAATTACTATAAATGGTATTGAATTATTAATTCATGTAGGTATAGATACTGTGTCTTTAGATGGAAAATATTTTGACTTATTGGTTTCTAAAGATCAACAAGTTAAGAAAGGCGATTTACTATTAGAATTTAATATGGATGAAATAAAAAAAGCAGGATATGATTTAACAACAATGGTAATTGTAACTAATAGTGATAAATATGTGGAAATATTGCCAACTAATAAGAATAAAGTTAACAAAGAAGATATCTTATTGACAGTAGTTTAAAGGAGGGCATAATATGATATATGCTGATTTACATGTGCACACAAATCACAGTGATGGAGTTTGTGAAATTGCGGATGTTCTTGCTAAGGCAAAAGAAAAAGGAATAAAAGCTATAGCTATTACTGACCATGATACAGTTGATCAATTTGATGAAATTAGAGAAATTGGCAATAAAATAAATATCCAAGTAGTAAAAGGTGTGGAAATGAGTTGTTATGATTATGATGTTTTTAAAAAAGTCCACATTGTTGGACTATGGCTTAATGAAAACACACCACATATTAAGAAATTATGCGATAAAACTTTGGAATGCCGAGATAATTACCACAAGGATTTAATAAAAGAATTATCTCAAAAAGGCTATGATATTACTTATGAAGATGCAAAAAAATATTCTAAATACAGTATTGTCTTTAAGATGAATATTTTTCAAGCTCTAAAAGAGAAGTATCCTAATGAAATGACTAAGGAAAGGTATCGTGAACTTTTCGCGTCAAAAACATCAAAAGAAACTGATTTTAAAATGGGGTATATTCCTGTAATGAAAGGTATTGAAGCAATAAAAAAAGATGGAGGCATAGCAATTATTGCTCATCCTTGTGAATATGATAATTATAATGAAATTGGAAAATATGTTAAATATGGATTACAAGGAATTGAAATAAATCATTCAAAAATGAAGGAAATAGATTATGAAAAAACTTTAAAGTTAGCAGATAAATATAATCTAGCTAAAAGTGGTGGAAGTGATTTTCATGATCCAAATTTAATTGAATTTGGAAAGTTTGGTTTAAATAAAGAACAGTTTGAAGAGTTGAAAAATTGGCCTAGATATTAAACTCTAGAAATTTTTTACTCATGGTAGAAATATTTTAACTTTAAAGTTTGGGATACTAAGACATTATAAAAAATAATATATTATTACAAAGGTATTCAATTTGCTAAGATATTCTAAATTTATTCTTCAAATTTAGCTAAGCAATGTGAACATGAAGCACTGCCTATAGGTGGCTTAAATAGTTACTTATAGGCAGTTATAATTTTTAATATAACGATAAATAAGCAAACATATTTTATTGTCATTTCCTGTTTACTTCCTGTTTTAATTTTTTTTATACCTATAGCTTGTAATTTAGGATAAAAAAGAGGTATTCCATTTAAAGTAAAGCTATCTGCTAATAAATGTGTTATATATCCTAAGGCAAAATATGATGTGAATTTTTTAGAAATAAATATCATACAAACAGTGAAAATTATAAGTCCTAGTAAGCTGTGCATAATGGTTCTATGCTCTGTTCTCTTTAAAGTAAATATTAAAAACAACATTACAAGTATAGCTATTATTGGACCTTTACTTTTAGTAGTTAATACTATAACTAATCCTAAAATAATAAAACTATGTAAATATCTTTTAGATCTTATTAAACTGTAGTCTGCATCTATATCTGGCAATAATGCTCCTAATAAAACAAATGGAATTATTCCTAACAATTCCAAAGGATTTTTAGGAATAAATGGCACTACTGAAGCAGTAGCTATTGCAACATGTGTTTTTCCTGTCATAATATCACCTCAGTGATATTATTTGAATATTTAGAAGTTATATGTAAAATTATTTATTTTAAATTTGTACAAGGGCTAGTTCTTTAGTTATCTAATAAATTAGATAGATATAGATTTATATGAAAAAATGTGTCAAATACAAGCATAATTATTTGAATAACTTCCTTTTAAAAAGATAAAGCTATAATAGAATAATAAATAAAGGAAGTGATATTTTGGAGATAAATAGAACACCTAATAGATTATTAAAAGAAAAGTCACCATATTTACTTCAACATGCCTACAACCCTGTAGATTGGTATCCTTGGGGAGAAGAAGCTTTTCAAAGAGCAAAGACTGAAAATAAACCAATATTTTTGAGTATAGGCTATTCAAGTTGTCATTGGTGTCATGTAATGGAGGGAGAGTCCTTTGAAGATGAAATAGTAGCTAAAATACTAAATGAAAACTTTATTTCCATAAAAGTAGATAGGGAAGAAAGACCAGATGTAGATAGTATTTATATGACTTTTTGCCAAGCATACACAGGTAGCGGTGGATGGCCTTTAAGTATAATTATGACTCCAGATAAAAAACCTTTTTTTGCAGGTACATATTTTCCAAAAGAAAATAAATTTGGAATTCCTGGATTTATAGATATTTTAAGTTCCATAAGTGATTTATGGGAAGAAGATAAAAATAAATTATTATTATCTAGTGAAAAAATATTAAATAGTATAAAGGCATTTTCTAATAATGATAATGAAGAAAATTTAGAAAATAATATAATAGAAAAAGCAGTAGAGGAATTAAAGCATTATTTTGATTATGAATATGGTGGATTTGGTATAGAGCCTAAATTTCCTACACCACATTATATGTTTTTTCTTTTAAGGTATTATAAATTAACAAAGAATAAAGAAATACTTAATATTATAAATAAGACATTAAAGGGAATGTATAAGGGAGGAATGTTTGATCATATAGGTTTTGGATTTTCTAGATATTCTACAGATAAAAAATGGCTTGTACCTCATTTTGAGAAAATGTTATATGATAATGCACTTTTATCTATAGCATATACAGAAGCTTATCAAGCTACAAAAGAACCTTTATATAAAGAAATTACTGAAAAAATTTTAGATTATGTAAAAAGAAATATGACTTCAGAAGAAGAAGCTTTTTATTCTTCAGAAGATGCAGATTCAGAAGGGGAAGAAGGCAAATTTTATTTATGGACTAAGGATGAAATAATAAATATATTAGGAAAAGAACAGGGAGAAATTTATTGTAATATATATAATATAACTAAAACAGGAAATTTTGCACGAAAAAATATACCTAATCTTATAAATACAGATTTAGGTAGTATAGATATATCTAAAGAAGAATTAGAAAATATGAGACAAAAACTTTTTAAATATAGAGAAGATAGGGTACACCCTTATAAAGATGATAAAATATTAACTTCTTGGAATAGTTTAATGATAGTAGCTTTTTCTTTAGCAGGAAGAGCTTTTAATAATAAAGAATATATACTGGAGATTTATCAAAGGTATTAACTCTTAGGCAACAAATTTCAAAATCATCCGTTAAGAAATATCAAACTATGGAAAATGCTGTAGGCTCTGATAATCGTGCTAGAGGAATGTTTCAATTTTATGGTGCAAATAGGACAGGAAGATTTGCAGGTAGAATTT
>JAAZMQ010000263.1 GCA_012798745.1 Bacteroidales bacterium | reverse complement strand
TCTTCGTGCAACCGTCCACCACCATTATATCGAATATCTATCACAATTCCTTCTTTTTTGTAATATTTTCCAAGCGCATCGGAATACATTTTTCGGAAACTCTCGTCGCCCATTGAAGGAACATGCACGTAACCCAACCGTCCATTGGAAAGGCGCTCCACATCATCGGCACGTTGTTTTACCCAACGCCGGTAGAGTAAATTATTCAACACACCATCGCTGATGGGCTTAATCACTTCATCCCATCGTTCACCCGTAGCCGGCGAATAAAGTGAAATTAATGTGTTTTGCTCTGCTTTGCCCTCCAACAACAGAAAATAATCTTCCTGAGGCAAAATTTCCTGCCCATCGATTTTTTCGATGATATCGCCAACTTTTGCTTTTGATTGGAAATTATCGAAAGGTCCGTTAATCAATATCTCATCAATTTTCAACCCAATTTTGTCGTCATTTGCACTGACAAACAATCCCAAATTTGCCGTTCTATCTCCACTACTTGGCGATCGATAACCCGAGCCGGTATGCGACACATTGAGTTCGCCCAACATTTCGGACAACATTTCAGAGAAATCGTAATTGTTATTGATATAAGGGAGAAATTTACGGTAATGGGTTGTTAAACCTTCCCAATCCACGCCATGCATATTTACCTCATAAAAACGCTCTTTTTCTTCTCTGCATACGTAATCAAACATGAACTGACGCTCTTTGGTCAAATCGATTTTCATCTCTGCCCTGTAATTGATGGAAGTCATTCTGTGGCTCGAAACATCCATTTTTTGCATTTTCCCTCTTCCTAGAATAAAAAGCGTTTTTTGCTCCTTATCCATACTCAGGTCCGCATTCCCACCCATTAATTTACTCAAAAGTTTAGTAGAACGTTCACGCAAATCGTGAACCCATAAATCGTAGTCACCCTCCACGGCCGACAAGTAATAGAGTTTTGTTCCCTCTTTATCGATAATAAAACTGCCTAGACGGGAAGAATTGGGCGTCAATCGCACAATACGTTGATCCATATTTTCAAATTCCATCACAATATCTTGGGGTTTCTCATCGACCTTTTCCTTATCTTTATTTTTGTCTTCTTCGGCTTTTTTGGCCTCTTTTTCTGCATCGGTAAAAAGTTCAAACTCCTCCTTACTCATTTTGTATTTGTCGAAAGCCTCACGATTGACAAAAGCAATCATCACGTCTTCCAAAGAACCCCATGATGCATGATTGCGCATTCCGTATCGTTCAGACGAAAAGAGAATAGCATTGCCATTCATCACCCAACGTGGGTTTCGATGGGTATAACCACTTTGGGTTAAGTCGAAAATCTTACCCCCGGTTTCGGCACTGACAATGCCGATATTTGTATAGGGGGCATGACCGTTGGATACATATTGCAGCACAAACCATTTTCCATCGGGCGACCATTCGTAATTCATGCTCCCATCGGTTTCATGTTGATAAGATCCGTCAGTAATTTGCCTTAACTTCTTTTCAACCAGATTATATACCATTAATTTTTTTCTATCTTGAACAAAGGCCACTTCATTACCATCGGGAGAAAATTTGGGGTGTTGCTTTTCCGATTTATCGTTTTTAATGAGTACTTCTTCGTCAATGAGCGTTGCGTTTGGAAAATTCGGGTCTTCCTTTCGAGCAATTTTGGCTATATACACATTCCAATAACCATCTCTATAACTGGAATAAACAAGCGAACGATTGTCGGGACCGAAATTCACATTGGATTCTTCTGCTACCGTTTTCGTTATTTGTTTTGTGGTACTATAATCGGCTGAGGTAACAAAAACATCTCCCCGAACAGTAAATGCAATTTGCTTGCCATCAGGAGAATTGGATGCGGAAGTTGTTCCGGAAGTGAAACTCATTTTTTTGATTTGTTCGTCCTCTACATCGGTCGAAATAGAAATATTCAATTTTTGCGGATGCGTTGAACCTTGTTTCAACGTATAAATTTCTCCATCATAGCCAAAACAAAGTGTTCCGTTGTTTGCTACGGAAAGAAAACGAACCGGATGAGATTTGAAGTTAGTCAATTGTTTCACATCCGAAGGATTATCTAACGGAGCAGTATACACATTAAACGTACCGCTGCGCTCACTTAAAAAGTACAACGCTTTTCCATCCGGACTGTAAACCGGATCGGTATCTTCGCCTTCCCGGTCAATAAGTTTTTTGTATGTGCTGTTTTTTATGTCATATTCCAAAATATCTCGTGTAACCGATGAAGTGTGATGTTTTCGCCACGGGTTTTCAAAACCTTTTACATCTTGATATAAAAATTTTTGTCCCGATTTGCTGAAATTGATTTTATCGGCCGGGAAAGCCGCAATCATTTCCGATCGTCCACCCTCTGCCGAAATTTTATATACTTCCGAGAACCTCGAGGTCGGGAACAATGCACTTTTTACCGGGTCTTGATAAGGTGCGGAAAAAACAACATATTTCCCGTCGGGAGTAAACGTCCAAAGACTTTCAGCAGCGGAATGGGTTGTTAGCCGCTTAGCTGTACCTCCTTCGGATGACATGATATAAATATCTTTGGAACCTCTACGGTCGCTGATAAATGCTATTTGATCGCCCTTTGGCGACCACACCGGATTGCTGTCAAAAGCCTCATGAGTTGTCAAACGAACAGCATATCCACCGTTTATCGAAACTTTGAAAATATCGCCTTTATACGAAAACGCCACCTGCGATCCATCGGGAGAAATCGCCGGATATCTCATCCAGAGAGGATTTTGAGCACTACTTGCTAGTGAAGCAAGCAAAATAAATACCAAAACAAATTGCCTTTTTATCATTATTTTTTAATTTACTTAACTAAAAATACAAATATAGTCGATCACTCTGAACCGAAAAATAAAAAAATGGAGCCTTACGATTTTTTAGCCCCATTTAATAAATTAAAACAACCCTTCAACTGAGAGATATCGTTCCCCTGTATCGCAATTAAACGTAAGAATACGTTTTTTCCCTTCCAATTCAGAAATTTTTTTGGCTATGGCCGCCAATGACGCACCGGTAGAAATACCGCCCAAAATGCCTTCTTGTCGTGCCAATCGCCGTGCATATTCAAAAGCCTCCTCCTTGGTGATTCGAATAACCCCATCGACTACATTCAAATCCAATGTATCGGGAATAAAACCTGCCC
>JAAZMQ010000262.1 GCA_012798745.1 Bacteroidales bacterium | reverse complement strand
GATAAATTACCTGAAGGCATGGGGCGTTTTCATGCCTGGTACAATCACGAACTGACCAATGCTCTGCCGGAAGGGGAAAACGAATGGGGCATCCTGGGACCACAAGGAAACAATCCTACCGGTGCCGATAATTATGTGTTTATCGAAACACAAGGCAAAGGACATTTCGTGGGGATCAATTACTATGTACATTCCCCTACCCCCATGTGGTATGGCGAAGGAGATGACATGTGGTTTATTAACGGCGAAAAAATGCCTTCGCTGATCGGTACGGGAACAGAGGATTTTTTCAATACTTCATGGTGTCCCAAAGAACCCTATACAAGTTTGTTTTTTGGTTATCCGCGGATAAACAACGATGTGGGTTGGCTTGGCAGAACCCATATCTATCGCTTTTTTATTCATGATCCCATTTTCTTTGAAAACGGAATCAAGGGGACCATCGAACACGGACATAATAACAACCTGACCCTCGATCTGGGATCGGTTGCCTACTGGTATCAGGACAAAGCCGTGATGTTGCCCCCGGCTCCCACAAAAGAGCAACGCAGATTGATGCCGTTCATCGGCCCTGCAGAAATCCATAAATGGAGAGACGCATGGCGCAAGGCTAAAGAAAATCATCCTACTTTATGGGGAAATGAATAGGTGAATGAAGAAAGTATCCAACCTTGATAATGGCGATATCCATTCCAAAAACACAAGAGTATTTGTTGTAAATAATGAAAAAAATCTTATGAAACTTATAAAAATAAAAATAACAAATTGTCAATTTGTAGCCATGATATTATTTTTTACGGCTATTTCGCTAATTTCCTGTGCCTCTAACAAGGGAAAAGTAAAAATTGCGCACCTTACGTGTGATTACGTGGAAAATCCCATTTTGGTGTCTTCGCAAACGCCTTGCTTTGGGTGGCAACTGATATCCGGGAAGAATGATGTGCAGCAATCGGCCTATGCCATAGAGGTATATGTGGATTCGAATGGAGAGAAGAAAAAAATCTGGAATTCGGGTAAAGTTCAATCTTCTCAAAATCAACGGGTAAAATACAAAGGAAAAACAAAATTGGAAACCGGGAAAAAATACAATTGGAAAGTACAAATTTGGGATAATGAAGACATAGTATCGGAATGGAGCGAAACAGCAACTTTCTTTCTATCACCTTTGGATATTGAATCAAAAGCCCAATGGATTGGAGCTATAAAAAAAGAAGATTCTCATATTCCCGAAGGTCTAAATTATCATGCATTGGCCGTTACATCAGAAGCAGCAAAGAAATGGCAGCAAACACATCCACTTTCAAAAAGAAGCATCTACTTGAGAAAGCCGTTTGAAACTCGTGGAAAAGTGAAAAGCGCCATCATCTATATCTGCGGATTGGGACATTACGAACTCTCGTTGAACGGGGAAAAGGTTGGCGATAATCAGTTTACCCCCTTATGGAGCGATTACGATAAAACAGTATATTACAATGCCTACGATGTCACAGAAAATATTGGAACTAAAAATACAGTAGGTATCCTGTTAGGAAACGGTTTTTATAACGAACAAGGAGGACGTTACGTGAAAATGCAGGTAAGTTTCGGACCCCCAACTTTATTTTTCAAAATGCAGTTAACGTACGAAGATGGTTCGAAAGAAGAAATTGTTTCAGATGAAAGTTGGAAGTACTCCCTCAGTCCCATTGTTTTCAACGATATGTATGGAGGTGAAGACTATGATGCACAATTAGAACAAAAAGGATGGAATACGTATGATTTTGACGATTCGAAATGGCAGCAGGTAGTGGCACAAGAACCTCCGAAAGGGAAATTAACTCCACAGACTGCACCACCTGTGAAAATAATGGAAACATATCCCATCAAAGAGATCAAAAAGGGAGAAAATTTTTATACACTCGATATGGGGCAAAACCTTTCAGGATTCCCATTAATAAAGGTATCCGGCAAAAAAGGAGATAAAATTCGATTGATCGTGGGAGAAAATTTAAACGAAGATGGCTCAGTCAACCAATCTCAATCGGGAGCCCCTTATTACTATGAATATACGTTGAAAGGGGAAGGTGAGGAAATTTGGCATCCACGCTTTTCATACTATGGATACCGATACATTCAAATAGAGGGCGGAAAAATGAAGAACAGTAAAGACGACCGCGACTTGCCTGTCATAAATGATGTAAAATCGTGCTTTGTTTATAATTCGGCACCCCAAACCGGACATTTTTATTGCTCCAACACTATCTTTAACGATGCCCACCGAATTATCGTAAATGCCATGAAAAGCAATTTTCATGCAGTTTTTACGGATTGTCCACACAGAGAAAAATTAGGATGGTTAGAACAAGTGCACTTAAATGGTCCGGGATTGTTTTATAACTTTAATTTGACAACTTTCGCACCAAAAATAATGCGGGATATTCGCGATGCACAACTTCCAAACGGTTTGGTTCCTGATATTGCTCCTGAATACGTCGTCTTTGAAGGTGGATTCAGGGATTCTCCCGAATGGGGAAGCACCGCTGTCATTTTACCTTTCATGTACTATCAATATTACGGAGATAATTCGTTAATAATCGAATATTACGACGTAATAAAAAAATACGTAGATTATCTGTCAACAACTGCCAAAAATCATATTGTTTCGCATGGCTTGGGAGATTGGTACGATTATAACGAAGAATTTCCTGCAGGACCTTCGAGAAATACTCCTATCGCGTTATCTGCAACGACCCACTATTACATGGATATCGACTATTTAACGAAAGCCGCAGCGATGCTCGGCAAAACAGACGATGTTGCCTATTATACCGATTTAAAGGAAAAAGTAAAAGAAGCGTTCAATAAGGAGTTTTTTGATCCCCAAACAGCCCAATACGGAACAGGGAGCCAGGCTTCTTATGCCATGCCACTGTATGCAGGACTGGTTGATCCTCAATATAAACAAGCTGTTCTTGCTAATTTGGTTAAAGACATCGAAAAACACGACTACAAATTAACAACAGGGGATGTAGGAAACAGGTATTTGTTTCAAGTATTGGCAGAAAACGGCTTAAACGAGATTATGTATAAAATGCATAATCATAAAGAAGTTCCCGGTTATGGTTTTCAAGTACAATTTGGCGCAACGACTTTAACCGAACAATGGGATCCTCGAAAAGGAAATTCCTGGAATCATTTTATGATGGGACAAATCGAAGAATGGTTTTATAAATCGCTGGCCGGAATAACTGTTGACAAAGACGATTATAGCGGATTTCAAAACATAATAATTGCTCCACAGGTAGTGGGTGATTTAAATTTTGTTGAAGCTTCTTATACCACTTTACATGGAACCATTGAAGTAAATTGGAAAATAGAAAACAATATTTTTACGGTAAACGTTGCGATTCCAACCAATTGTTCTGCAAAAATTTATCTGCCAAAAGAGCGCACCTACAAAAAAGTAGGTAGTGGAAAATATTCTTTCAGTAAAACTTTATAAACCGCAGATTTTCATTTAAAAAATCATGATTATATGAAAACAAAAAATATACTGACTTTCTTTTTCATCTTATTTTCTTTGTCGGTACTTTCCCAACCGTCGTGCAGCATTTTTCCTGTAAATCTTACCTGCGAATACTTAACCAATCCAAAAGGATTAGACGTATTACATCCACGCTTCAGCTGGACGTTGAAAGCAACCGATGAAAATAAATATGGGCAAAGACAAACAGCATACCGCATATGGGTAAGTAGTTCCCGAAAAGCGATCGATAATCACAAAGGGGATATGTGGGATACAGGATGGGTAATATCCGACAAAATGCAATTAATTGAATACAAAGGGATGCCACTTTCATCCGACAAAAATTATTATTGGAAAATAGCCGTTAAAGATGAAAAGGAATACGAGTCCGGTTATAGCGATGTTGCGGAATGGAGCACCGGTTTATTTTTCCAAAACGAATGGACAGCGAAATGGATAGGTAGTTCACAATTATTTGACTATCAAAAATCGAACGGAAATTGCAACATCGATGATCCTTGGCTACGGAAAACCTTCCATTTAGAAGGAAAGCCAACAAAAGCCATGCTGTTTGTAGCATCCGTGGGATATCACGAAGTATATGTTAATGGGGAAAAAATAGGTTCGAATGTATTGACCCCTGCTGCAACCGACCATACCAAACGCGCCAGATACGTGACATACGATATCACCGATGAACTCAAGGCCGGTAACAATGTAATCGGATTATGGCTGGGAGCATCATGGTCCATTTTCGCCCCTTATTATACACCGGATAAACCGCGTACACCT
>JAAZMQ010000261.1 GCA_012798745.1 Bacteroidales bacterium | reverse complement strand
TTATCGTATGGTACATTGTTCGTTTGTCGAAGATGCAGGCTTCCTTTAAGCTGGCTTCTATTCAAGCGTTTGAAGGAATGAAAAAAAACTTGAGGGTCTATATGCGTCATTTGCCGTTTGTTTTGCGGGTAATCGCGATTGCTCTTGTTATTATTGTAATTGCACGTCCGCAATCGGTAAGCAGTTGGGAAGAAACAAAAACGCAGGGAATAGATATTGTTTTGGCTTTAGATGTTTCGGGATCGATGTTGGCGCAAGATCTGAAACCCAATCGGTTGGAGGCTGCCAAAAAAGTGGCTGCCGAATTTATAAATACTCGGAAAAACGACAAAATAGGTTTGGTGATTTTTGCCGGTGAAAGTTTTACACAATGCCCACTGACAACCGATCATAAAGTTTTGTTGAATCTCCTGAAAGAGGTTGATTTTGGTTTGATTGAGGATGGAACAGCTATAGGTTTGGGCTTGGCAACCGCTGTAAATCGTTTGAAAGACAGTGAATCGTCTTCGAAAGTCATTATCTTGTTGACTGACGGAACAAACAACCGGGGGCAAATTGCACCTCTCACTGCAGCCGATTTAGCGCGTTCATACGGAATAAGGGTTTATACGATTGGCGTAGGCACCAAGGGAGTGGCACCAACACCTGTGCAAACACCGTTTGGAATACGTCTTCAAAATATGCCGGTAGACATCGATGAAAAAACGCTTACCGAAATTGCTTCAATGACCGGGGGGAAATATTTTCGAGCGGAGGATACCGAAGGATTGCGTTATATTTATAATGAAATTGATCAGATGGAGAAATACCTGATCAGTGTTCAGAATGTAAGTCGTAAAGAGGAATTGTTTGTGCCTTTTGGTTTGATTGCTCTTGCTTTAATACTTATTGAGCTTATTTTGCGCCGAACATGGTTGAGGACAATCCCTTAAAACAATGAATTGTAATTGATATGTTTCGATTTGAAAATCCTGAGTTCCTGTATTTGTTTATTGCGATGCCTTTTTTGGTGGCATTCTATATTTGGTCGAACATAAAAAAACGGAAAGACGTGGAAAAATTGGGCACACTTTCGTTGCTCAAACAAATGATGCCCGATCTTTCGCTTAAACGATCGTATTTGAAATTTTGGTTGATTTTTGCTGCTTTGTGTGCAGGAATATTTATGATAGCCCGACCGCAATTTGGGACCAAAGTAGAAACTGTAGAAAAAAAAGGAATCGAATTGGTGATTGCAATTGATGTTTCGAATTCTATGTTGGCGCGCGATGTAGCACCCGACAGACTTACGCGAGCAAAACAAATTCTTACCCGAATCATCGATGAGAGAAAAGAAGATCAGGTTGCTTTGATTGTGTTTGCCGGTGAAGCTTTTGTTCAGATGCCACTTACTTCGGATACGCAATCGGCAAAATTGTTTTTGAGTTCTATAGAGCCCGGGCTGGTGCCTATTCAGGGGACTGCGATTGCAGATGCTATTCAATTGGGGATAAACTCTTTTTCGAGTGAGAAAAATGTGGGTAAAGCTATGATTATTATTACCGATGGTGAAGATCATGAAGGGAATGCAATGGAAATGGCAAAAAAGGCAGCTGAGCAGGGAATTATGGTTAATGTAGTGGGGATTGGTACACCGGAAGGGGCTCCTATACCCGAGTCAAAAAATAGCAGTAATTTTAAAACCGATAATGATGGAAATGTGGTTGTGTCGCGTTTAAACGAACAGATGTGTAAAGAAATAGCTCAAAATGGGAAAGGCGTGTATGTAAGGGCAGATAATACTACTTCTGCCATTCGTGCTCTTCAAGCAGAATTGGATAAACTTCAGAAAAAAGAATCAACAAGTATTGCTTATTCGGAGTACGACGAAAAATATACAGTTTTTGCATGGATTTTGTTAGTATTATTGATCATCGAGATTTTGATTTACGATAAAAAGAACCCGCTGTTTAAAAATGTTCATATTTTCAAATGAAATTGCAGACTACAAAATATAGCTTGATTTCTTTGCTGTTGATGGTTTCTTTTTCTCTTTCGGCACAAAAAGAAGTGCGTCACAATGTAAGAAAAGGGAACAAGGCTTATAACGAACAAAAATATAGCGAAGCAGCCCGTTTTTATCAGCAAGCAATTAAAGAAAATTCGCAGTCTAAGGAAGCTAATTTCAATCTCGGAAATGCGTTGTACAAACAAAAAGAATGGGATAAATCGATTGAACAGATGAATCGGTATTTGATGATCGAAAGAGAAGATCCTGTTAAAATGTCGGCTGCATGGCACAATATCGGGAACGCTTTTTTACAAAAGAAAGAAGTGGGAAAGGCCATAGAGGCTTATAAAAATGCTTTGCGATTAAATCCCGATGATGAGGAAACTCGATACAACCTTGCTGTTGCACAGAAAATGCTGAAAGATCAACAAGATAAAAGCGAAAATCAAGATCAAGAGAATCAAGATAAGCAACAGCAACAACAACAAGATAATCAAGAGCAACAGCAGCCTGAGGACAAGAGAGAGAAGCGTCCGGAAAAACAGGATGCACCCGAACAAATGTCGCGTGATAATGCGCGTCAATTGCTTCAAGCTATAGAACAAGACGAGAAAGAAACACAAGAGAAAGTGCAACAAATAAAAGCCCAACAACGTGAACAGAAGGCTCAAGAACTTAGAAGACAAAATAAAGATTGGTGATAAACGAGGATAATATATACATGAAATACGTAAGGAAAAGAAAGATAGTATATTTTTTTACTACGTTATTTGTGACTATCGCGATTACTTCAAATGCGCAGGTAACTTTTCGAGCATCTGCTCCTTCCACGGTAGTGAAAGGCGAACAATTTCGCCTTACTTACACGCTAAACAAGGAAGGAAAAGATTTGCGATTGCCTTCGGATATGGACGGATTCGAAATACTTTTTGGCCCTTCTGTTTCTCAGAGCTATAGTCAGCGTACAGTAAATGGGAAAACAACTTCCGAAAGTTCCGTTTCTTATACTTATATTCTGGTTGCTCAAAAGGAAGGAACATTTACTATTGGCCCGGCTACTATTAATGTCGATGGCAGCACTTATCAATCCAATGCTGTTCAAATAAAAGTTATTTCTCCTGATCAGATTCCCAAGAGTCAGTCACGGCAAGAATCCGGCCAATCAGATTCGTCATCCCCTACCATAAAATCCACCGATGCTTTTATTCGGGCGATTGTCTCGAAGAGTAATATTTATGAACAGGAAGGATTCACGGTTACTTTTCGACTCTATACTACACTTAATGTTGTGAATTTTGGCAAGATTGAATTTCCCGAATTTGAAGGATTTATGGTAGAAGAGATCGAACTTCCTATGAATCAGCAATTGAAAATCGAACAATACAACGGGAAGAGTTATTATACAGCGGATTTAAGGAAAACATTGCTTTTTCCGCAACGCTCGGGTAAGATTACTATTCCTTCAGGACGTATCGAAATGGTGTTTTCCGTTCCTTCAGGAAAGCGAATTACTACTTTTTTTGGATCACAAGAAGTGTTTGTGGATGTGAAAAAAACATTGGTTACCAATCCGGTATCGGTCAATGTTACCCCACTACCTCCTGATAAACCCGAAAGTTTTACGGGTGCTGTTGGTTCTTTTACTTTTCGATCAAATCTTAATGCGCAAGAAGTAAAAGCCAATGAACCTGTTGCCCTTACCCTTGAAATATCCGGAACCGGTAATTTAAAGCTCATCCAGAACCCTAAAGTTGAATTTCCTTCCAATTTTGAAGTTTATGATCCTGTTGTTAAAAATGAATTGCAGATAACAACAAACGGATTGACCGGAACCCGAAAAATAGAATATCTTGCTATTCCTCGTTACGAAGGAAATTATGTTATCCCGCCGGTAGAATTTTCCTATTTCGATCTTAAAAGTCGTTCTTATAAAACATTGAAATCACCGCAATATACCATCGAGGTTGCAAAAGGCGATCCGGTTAAAACGACTGCAAGCAGCTATGTGAATCAACAAGAGGTAAAGGTAGAGGACGATATTCGTTTTCTGAAAACAGGAAAACCTTCTTTTCAATCTAAAGACGATTATTTTGTAGGATCGCTGGCCTACTGGTTGTGGTATATTATTCCTCTTGGATTGTTTATCGGATTTTGTATCATTAAACGTCAACAGGCTAAACAAAGTGCAAATATTGCTCTTGTACGTAATAAACGTGCAAACAAAATAGCAATTAAGCGATTAAAAGTAGCCGAAAAATATTTGAAGGAACACAAACAAGAAGAGTTCTATAGTGAGGTTTTACGTGCATTATGGGGCTATTTTAGCGATAAATTGTCCATTCCGCTTGCCAACCTGTCGAAAGATAACATCGAAAAAGAATTATCGGATTACAATATCGACGATGAATTGATAGAGACTTTCATGAGGATATTCAACACTTGTGAATTTGCTCGTTATTCACCCGTAAAATCAGATATAGCAATGGATAATTTGTATAATGAAACCCTCGAAGCAATTGGTAGAATGGAAAATCAGTTAAAGTTGAAGAATAGTAAAAAACAAAAGCGACATGGTTCGATATAAATTCTTTTTATTGCTGATTAGTAGTCTGATGGTTACTTTACTAACCATCGCTTCGCCGGATATTTTGGATGAAGCATCCGAAGCATACAGAAAAGGTGACTACAAAAAAAGTATAGAATTGTATGAAAAAGTGATCGCTGAGCATCTTGCAAAAGGTGAAGAATCACCCGAACTCTATTACAACTTGGGTAATGCCTATTTTCGAGATAATCAGATTGGGAAAGCTATTTTAAATTACAATAGAGCATTGCTTCTTTCGCCCGGAGATAGTGATATTCGACATAATTTGCGTTTTGCAAACACACGCATTGAAGACAAAATAGTTCCATCTAACCGTTTTTTTCTTACTGATTGGTTTAATAGCATACAAAATCTTTTTAATTCCAATACTTGGGGTATTATTGCTATCGGGTTATTTTTCCTTTTTTTAGGTTGTATGGGCATTTTTCTTTTTGTTCGTATTTTGTGGATGCGAAAGTCAGCATTTTATACCGGCATTGTAATATTTGTGTTGATGATTGCGGCTAATGTATTTGCTTTTAATCAGAAAAATGTGCGTATACATCGCAATAGTGCTGTGATAATGGCTCCGGCTGTTTCTATTCGGACATCGCCCGACCCAAATAGCAAGGAACTTTTTCAGCTTCACGAAGGTACTACTGTTAGAATCAGGAAAACTGATGGAGATTGGTATGAAATAGAAATTGCTAATGGCAGTGTCGGATGGATCCCAAAAGATTACATTGAAATCATATAAATAGCACATTTTATTGTCAATATTTTTATCATTTCTTCTTAATTTAAAGTTGTTCGCTATAAGGAATATTTTTGATAGAATGATTGGCAATATATATTTTTTTTCGTAAGTTTAAAGCGTGAATATTATCGTCAATTGATTCATTAATCATAAAAAAATTAAAAGCCATGGCAAGAACGATCACATTTAACGAATTAAGGGCATTTAAAGACAAACTCCCCGATGGAAGTATCCGTAAAATAGCTCAAGATTTAAATCTTGAAATTGAAACTGTGCGGAACTATTTTGGGGGGTATAATTACAAAGAAGGAAAAAGTGTGGGGATTCATATAGAACCGGGTCCGGATGGGGGAATCGTGGTATTAGATGATACTACAATTTTTGATAAAGCATTGGAAATTTTGGGTTTAACTGATTATCCTGAGCCGATGGAAGAGAAAGAAAAAGATATTATTTAATCAAAAAGTTACAGAAGATTGAATGTTATCTTCTATCAATAGAAGAGAAAGTGAATATTTTTCTGCCAAAAACGAATAAAATGAAAAACAAAGAAAAAGAATTAAATCAAAAGGATGAATTGGTAACAGTGGCCATTCATACGTATGAAAAAGCACAAATCCTTAAATCCATCCTTGAAGCTAATGGAATTCCTGCTGTAATCACAAGTGTAGATATTATTCAGCCTAATCCCGCAGGAAGCTTTCGTGTAAGAATTAGGGAAAGTGATTTACCTGAAGCTTTGTCTATAATAGAAAATACCGATCTTTCTTATGTCGAAAAAATCGATGAAGAAAAAGCTAAGAATAAAGATAAAGAAATAAAGAACGAAATTCTTGTTCCTACAGATTTTTCCAATTCATCGATGAAAGCATGCGAATTTGCTTTTCGGTTGGCTAAGGATCTTGATTGCGAGATAAAACTTATGCATGTTTTTTTCTCTCCCTATTATCCTGTATCCATGCCTTTTGGTGAATCATATGCTGTTCTTCCTCCTGATGAAGAACTTTATTTAGATGTTCGAGAGAGGATGGAAAAAGAGATGAAAAAATGGGTTGATATATTGAATGAGAAAATTGCAGCCGGAGAACTTCCAAAAATTACTTTTACTTATATTTTGCAAGAAGGGTTACCGGAGGAAGAGATTATCAATTATTCAAAAAAAATGCATCCGATGGCTATCGTGATGGGAACGAGAGGCGCTAGTCAAAAAGACATTGATCTTATTGGTAGTGTAACGGCAGAAGTAATAGATGGGTGTAAAACTCCTGTTTTTGCTATTCCTGATCAGGCTCCCCCAAAATATCTGAGTGAAATGAAAAAATTGGGGTTTTTAACCAATTTCAGAGAAAGGGAGTTTATTGCTTTCGATCGTATGATGAAATTTATAGGTAAATATCCCATAAAGGTTTATCTTGTGCATGTAAATAAAAAAGAAGATATGTGGAACGAGATTAAATTGGCGGGAATTCGTAATTTTCTGGAAAAAAAATATCCCTCACTCGAAACTGATTATAAATTGATAGATAAAGTAGATGAGCCGTTAGAAGTAGTTATTGATAGATTTGTGAGAGAAAATGACATAGATATGCTTGCCATGTCAAGTTCTAGGCGAAATATTTTTGCTCGTATGTTCAATCCTGGTCTGGCGAGACGCATGCTTTTCCATTCACAGACTCCATTGTTGGTATTGAAATAGTTTTCATAGAAAGGCAGGTATAAAATTAAAGAGGGTGATTATCACCCTCTTTAATTTTATACACAACATAATAATATCGCCCTATTTAATCCCTAATTTTGTTTTAACCATTTGCGTTACATCTATGGCGGAATCGCTCACATAAACGATAGGTGAAGAAGGAGTCGCAACATCTAAAATATAAGTAAATCCATTCTCGTCACCTACTGCTTTAATTGCATTTTGGATTTTTTGATTGATCGGAGTAATTAATTTTTGGTATAGGTCTTGAGCTTCTTTTTGGCTGTTTTGTATATACAGCTGATACCTTTCGCTAATCTGCTCCAATTGTCTTTGTTGATCCTGTTTTACCGCATCGCTGATGCTGGTACCCACTTTACTAAATTCTTCCAGCTTAGCATTATATTCCGTTTCTAAAGCAGAAGCATTTTTCTTGATTTCTTCCTGTTTATCGCTTAACTGTTTTTCGATATCGGGGATCTCAGGCATAGCGTTAAAAATTTCTTGAGAATTGATATACGCTATTTTAAGTTCCTGTGCTGCAATACTCATACTTAGAGGAGCTATCGCAAAAAGTAAGATAAGTAATTTTTTTGGTATCATAAATTTCTTCATTGTTTATAATTTCAAAAATAGCAAACAAAGATAAATTATTTATTTTTAATATCCTAATTTTGCTAGGACTTGATCACTAATGTCAATATCAGGCGATGCAAAAATTATGGATGTTGCGGAAGCCCTGTCAATTACTGTTTTGTATCCGGCTGAAAAAGAGATATCTTTTATTGCATTATAAATATCGTCTTGGATTGGTTTCATGTATGCCTCACGACGTTTGAATAATTCTCCTTGAGGACCAAAATATTTATCGCGCAACTTTTGAATTTCTTTTTCCTTAGCCACAATTTCATTTTCACGTTTTATTTTTTCACTGCCTTTAAGTGTATCAATATCAGCCTGATATTTTTTATACATTTCCCCTACATCCTTTACAAGACTGTCAATTTCGTTTTGCCATTGTTGAGATACAATTTCCAGCTCTTTATTTATGCTCTCATATGCGGGAATTTTTTTGAGAATGTATTCCATATCTATTAAGGCGTATTTTTGTGCATAACTATTCATAGTCAATGCAAAGAATATTCCGATTAATAATAAATTTTTTTTCATATTTCGTTTGTCGTTATGGTTATATGGTTTGCTGATTTGTTTAATTTTTCTCTTTTTGTTTTTAGAAATTTTTAAAATTCTTGTCCAATTATAAAATGGAATTGGCTGCCGCCATAATTTCTGCTTCCGTTAATGGGGTCGAAACCATATGCCCAGTCAATACCCATTAGTCCGATCATTGGTAGGAAGATGCGGGCCCCAACACCTGCAGATCGTTTCAAATCAAATGGATTAAAATTGTTCAAATCTCGCCAAGCATTCCCTGCCTCAAGAAAGGCAATGCCATAGATGGTTGAATTTGGTTCCAGAATAAATGGATAGCGAAATTCAAGTCCGAATCGTGTATAAGCCCTTGCCTGAGTGGCGATCGAGTTGTTCTCATAACCTCGCAACGCAATATTTTCCGTAGCAAATGAACTTGAATAACCGGTCATACCATCGCCTCCCACATCGAATGTTTCAAAAGGAGTCGGTTTATTTTTGTCATAATAGCCCAGAACGCCGAATTCGGCTCGTGTTGCAATAACCGGCGTGCGTTTTACGGAAAGAGAGGTGAGCGGGGTAAAGGTGCGCATTCTCAGTTTCCATTTGTGATATTCGTTCCATTTATACTTTTTGGGATCATTGAAAGCTATATTTGCATAATCTTTTCCATCCCATAAGGAAAAGGGAGGCGTTGCAGTTACGTTTAACGAAAATTGAGAACCTGTTCGAGTATAAATGGGGTTATCTATTGAATTTCTAGCCAATGTTAAGTTCAACGTTATACTATTGCTTGTACCGGTTTGAAAAGGGAAATAGTTCCATGTCCAGTTTTTTAGTTTGTAACATTGATAACCTAATTCTCCCTGGATATAAAAATAATCGTCGGGCCACTCCAAACGTTTTCCGTGTCCTACCGAAACACCTATTATTGTGAAAAGCTGATTTGGATCGTAGGCATATTCTGCTATATCCTGATAATCGTAACCACCGTATCCGTAACCGCCATATCCATACCCATATCCATAATAATAGGGATTATACATGTCATAGTAGGAAGTTTGGGAATAATAATTGGTATTTAACCCCGTATATCGTGAATAATACATACTCACAGAGAAGTTATTGGGTCGGCTTCCCCCAAACCACGGTTCAATAAATGAAAACTGATAAGATTGGTAATATTTTCCGTTGGTCTGAGCACTTAAAATTAGTGTTTGACCTTCTCCTTGAGGAATGATCCCCTTATACGAACTAGGATTTAATAGGTTTTTTAACGAGAAATTATTTAGTCTGAGACTTAATTTTCCCACTAATCCGGTAACTCCCCAACCGGCAGAAAATTCAATTTGGTCGTTTCCTTTTGATGTTAATGGATAAGTTATATCCACTGTTCCGTCATCAAAATTGGGTTTAATATCAGGTTGAAGGTTCTCGGGATCGAAATGACCGGTTTGTGCCAATTCTCGAATAGAACGTATCAGATCGTCCTGACTGTAAACCGCTCCGGGTTTTGTTCGGAGTTCTCTGCGGATAACATCTTCATATACACGATCGTTTCCTTGGATAATTATACGTTTTATGGTTGCTTTTGGACCTTCGGTAACGCGAAGTTCCAAATCTACGGAGTCGTTTTCTATATTTATTTCGATGGGATCGATATTGGAAAAAAGGTAACCGTTATTTTTATATAGTGTAATTACCGCATCTTCATCTATTAACAAACGCTCTTGCAGTTTTTTTTGATTATAAACATCTCCCTGTTGCATATTCAAAATTCGGCTCAGATCGTATGAGTTATAAACCGTATTTCCCACCCAATTAATAGAGCGAATATGATATAATGGGCCTTCTTCAACTTTGATTTCGATATTTACCGATTTTTCATTGTATTTATATACAGTGTCCCAAACGATTTCTGCATCACGATAACCTAATTCGTGATATTTTGCAATGAGATTTTTTTTGTCCGCTTCGTAGTTTTCTTTTACAAATTTTTTTGTTTTGAATAGGTTAGCCAGTTTCTTTTCGTTGGTTTTTTTCATCGCTCCTTTGAGTTTTTTATCAGAAACGGCTTTATTTCCTTCGATTTTTATTTGGTGAACACCCAATTTCTCTTTTTTATCTACCATTATTTCCAGAATAACCTGATTCTTATTTGATTCGTCGGATCTTTCTATGATTGTTACTTCTGCATCACCAAATCCTTTTTCCTCAAAATACTTTTTTATGATAGCTTTAGCACTGTTAATCTGGTTGGGTGTAATTTGGTTTCCTCTAACCATTCCCAATTTTTTTTCAATGTCTTCTTGTTCACCTTTTTTCATTCCTATGTAACGTATATCTGAAATTCTTGGTCGGTCGGTTAATCTTATTTCCAACCAGATGCTGTCTCCTTTAATTTTATTAGCAAGAATTTTAACATCCGAAAAAAGGCCTTGTTTCCAAAATCTTTCTACAGCCTGGGTTATTTCTTCACCGGGTACCTGTATTCGATCCCCTTTCGCTAATCCGGAAAATCCGATTAGTACAAAACTTTGGTCTTCGTACATCGTATTTTCGATACCGGTGACTTTAATGTCGGCAATGATATATTCTTTTGGTGTAGCTGTATAATTGATCACAGGGATAGTGTCGACATCAGTTTCTGGCGATGAAAACATAACTAGTGGGGCAGATAGGGTTGTGTCATTAGGGATAGTATCATTAGCTGAGGCTTGCTTATTCGACATAGGGAGTGATGTTTGAGCTAAAGATGTGACCCTAAAAAAGGCTATGAGAATAATTGCGAAATAAAATATCTTCTTCAACATTATTGTTTTTTACCTTTTTCTCTTCTCGTTTAATGATTTAAATTGTTGTTTCTTGTTTGGGAAATTTATTTTTCCGATTTAATCTGTTCGCTTATTTTGCCAAACCGACGTTCACGTCGTTGATAATCAATGATAGCGGCATAGAGATCTTCTTCTCGAAAAGCGGGCCAGAAAGCGTCAGTAAAATAGAATTCTGTGTAAGCAGATTGCCAGAGCAAAAAATTACTCATGCGTTGTTCGCCTCCGGTTCTGATTACTAAATCAGGATCGGGAATACCTTTGGTGGCCAAATAATTGGAGAAAAGTGTTTCGTTAATATCTTCTATTTTTATTTTTCCCTCTTGCACGTCCTTTATTATTTTTTTTGTTGCTTCAACAATTTCCCATTTTGATGAATAACTTAATGCCAGTATCAATGTTAATTTGTCGCCTTTTGAAGTTTTTTCTTCACATTCTTTCAGTGCTTTTTGGGTCTTCATAGGAAGTCGGGCTATATCTCCAATATTTTTTACTCTTACTTGATTTTGCACAAGATCGGCTGTTTCATTGGTGACAGCATGTAACATTAATTCCATTAGAGCATTGATTTCTTCTTCGGGTCGATTCCAGTTTTCGGTAGAAAAAACATAAATAGTCAGGTATTTTATATTTGCTTTTACTGCTGCTTCTACCACTTTTCTGACGGAAACAACTCCCTCTTTATGTCCTTCTGCGCGTTCCAATCCGTGAGCTTTTGCCCATCTTCCGTTTCCATCCATAATGATGGCAATGTGAGTCGGGACGGATGATTTATCTATTTTCTCTAATAGCGACATATTGTAATGTTGAAATTGTTTTTGCTATTATTTTGTTTTATGTTTAATTCTGACCCAAGCATATTTTACAGAAAAGCGGGTTGCCACCCTTTGATCCTTGTTATTTCGATTTCTATGCAATTACAATTAGCTTGCTGAAGCTTATTTAATTGACAGCCAATCTATTTAGTCTTCCTCTCCATACATCGGTAAGTTCAGTTTGTCTTTCGGATGTTCCCCCAAATATCCAGATATAATTTTTTTCATCCACGATTATCGATGCATTTGTTCGGTAATTAAAAGAAGATGGCAATGCTTGGAGCGAATCCGCTAAATTCCATGCGATACCATTTCCTTTTTCCGAAATGTACAAAACATTTTTGCTTTCAGTTGCTGTCGTGAGCATATATATATTTTGATCATAAGGAAATAGGGTACTCCCTTGGGTTGGCATAGGGGCCGTTTTCCCGGATGTTGATATCTTAATATTGTCTTCTTCTTGAATAATCCAAATTTTGGAATTTAATGCATTGTCGGCATTTTTTCCACCCGACAGGAACATATATTTTCTCCAAACAACGGTTGTGTCTTTTATGTTTGCGGCAGAAAATTGAGTGACGGGAAAATCATTAGGTATAGCATTCATTACGTGAAAAGATGTAAAGTCTAATGTTTTTGCAAATTTCAATACTCCTCTGTCATCTATGGTTGTTAGTAGGGAATCTGTTGAAACGGATGGCAGGATACCATAAATTGCTTTCAACGGGTAAATAGTCGGCACTATTGTCCATAAAGCTCCATCATTTGTTTTGTATAAATTGTAAGAATTATCCAACGCATAAATCCCTGTTGGAGTTGAGATAATACTTGAAAATTGCACGTTAAGTGGCAAGCCGATTATATCAAGTTGGGTATTTGTTATACCGTTTGATGATTCAACTCCTTTTATACTTTGCCCCGATCTATAATAGGTATAAAATTTATTATTGAAGACTATTGTTTTTTGTGCATCTACCGGTAAGTTTAGATACATGTCTGTTAATTGAGTCCATACTAAGAGATGGGGATTTTGCTGATGAATATTGAGTTTAAACTCGTATTTTTTTGTTGTTATGCCATCTTGAGCTACAACTTCGATGTATTTTAGTCGACTAATATCGACAGAGTCTGTATTATTCCAGAAATAAGTACTATCAGGATTCTGTAAATGAATTACTACGCCTGTTGCAAATTTCAATTCAAGAGTAAGATATGCATCTTTAGGTTCGAATCCAAAATCCAACGAATCGCGGTTATAGATAAGAGATGCACGTTGATCAATGGAAAATTTGGCATTAGCCAATATCCCTGTAGAATCGTATGCTGCAGAAAGGGTTATCCCATATATTTGGGCATCTGATAGGAATTCAGTATCTGAATCATTTGTATTTAGGCATGAGGAAAATATGATTATCCCCAACAATAAAGTTAAACTCCAACTAAAGTATTTTATAGTCATTTGTTTCCAAAAATATTGCATGCTATTTTAAGTAATACAAAAGTAAAAAGTTTTTTGGCTTTTACCATATTGAAATTGTTATTTAAAGAAAATTTCGAGATATTTTATTCTTTAAATGAATTTGAAATGTATCGAGATATTGTTTTATTTTGATTATATCTCCTTGAATATAGGGAGCTTTTATGCCTTTATTTAATATTTTTGATGATATTTCGATATAGGCTTCATCCCACAAATTCTCCGCAATGAGTGTAGTTAATAATCGCGCTCCTCCTTCTACAAGTACTGACCGGATATTTGCCGCGTACAAACATTTTATCATTTGTGACGTACTATCTGAGGAAAAGTCAATCACGATAGGTTTTATATTTTCTTTTTTTACGTGATAATTGGGATGTTCTGTAAAAACGAGGATTTTCGCATCGTTGTTGAAGATTTGTGCATCGGATGGAATTTTGTTTTTTTTGTCTATTGTTATTCGAACGGGGTTTTCGCCGAACCATTTCCGAGCTGTCAATTTAGGATTATCCATAAGTACTGTATTAGTGCCTACCATAATTCCTTGTACTTGAGTTCTGAGTTTATGAGTAACAATCTCTGTGATTTCGTTCGATATTTTTGTAGGGGGATTTTGGGAGAATAGAGAACGTTCGTGGTCGATAAATCCATCGTTACTTTGTGCCCATTTCAAGATGATGTATGGTCTTTCGTAAAGCTGATTGACAAAAAAAACGCGATTCAACTCTTTTGCTTTGTTTCTTAATGTTCCTTCTGTTACTTGAATTCCGGCATCCCGCATCATTTGTATTCCTTTTCCTGACACTTTAGGATTAGGATCTCTTGTGGCTACTACCACACGAGGTATTTTCTTCGAAATAATCAGTTCTGTACAAGGGGGTGTTTTACCATAGTGTGTACATGGTTCGAGAGAAACGTAAAGAGTGGATTCTTGTAGTAGCGCTAAGTTTTTAACGGAATTTATTGCGTTTACTTCCGCATGAGGTTCTCCCGGTTTTCTGTGGTACCCTTCTCCTATGATTCGTTCGTTATGTACAATAACGGCTCCTACCATGGGATTAGGCATTACGTAACCCTCGCCTTTGCGGGCAAGTTGCAAGCATCGATGCATATATTTTTCGTCTGTTGTCATTTTTCCTATCTTTGCGGCATATGATAAACGATCCGATTGTCTACTTACGAAACGAATTATCCGGTTTGTATACTTCAGAAGAGATAAAAAGATTTACCTGTCTCATTCTGAAAGAAGTATGCGATTTATCGCTTCCGGATATCGTAACATGCAAATTTAGCGATTTATCGGATGCTCAATGCAAGAAAATTCAAGATATTACCTCCAGGTTGAAAAATTATGAACCTTTGCAATATATTTTTGGTAAAACGGAGTTTTATGGGATGGAATTTGAAATCAACCCTTCGGTGCTGATTCCGCGCCCGGAGACTGAAGAACTGGTAGAATGGATATTTTTAGAAAATGATTTGACAAATCCTCGAATACTGGATATAGGAACTGGAAGCGGGTGTATTGCAATTTTATTGTCTAAGAAAATTGTTGGTGCTGAAGTGCATGCTTGGGACGTTTCGTCAGAAGCTTTGGAAGTAGCCAAATTGAATGCAAAAAAAAATGGGGTTGAAATTTCTTTTCAACAAGTGGATATCATGCAAAAAATCTCTACTGAGATATTGTTTGACATTATTGTAAGTAATCCTCCTTATGTAACGGAAAAAGAAAAGCAAGAAATGGAACAAAGTGTCCTTAATTATGAACCGCCTCAAGCATTATTTGTTTCGGATGATGTTCCGTTGGCTTTTTATGATCGTATATCTGATATTGCCTTACAAAAATTGACAAAGAGGGGAAAATTATATTTCGAAATCAATCGCCTCTATGGCAGAGAAATTATTGAGATGCTTAAAAGTAAAGGGTTTTCCCAAGTGGAATTAAAAAAGGATATTTCAGGAAATGATCGGATGATTAAGGCAAGAAAATAAAAGGAATGAAAGAAAAAGCACCCCGACAGATAACGGAAGAAAAAGCTTTTGCTCTCATGGCAACTTTGTGTGCTAAGCGAGAGTATTGTACATTGGATATTCAAAAAAAACTAAGTCGGTACCTCCTAGATGATAATGTTATTGATAAAATTATTGATCGGTTAAAAGCTGGGAAATATATTGATGAAGCACGTTATTGCCACAGTTTTATCAATGATAAATTGCGATTTAATAAATGGGGGCACAAGAAAATTGAATTTGCTCTGAAGCAAAAACAAATCCCTTTGGAGCTTATTTCTGATGCTTTTTTAAAATTTTCCGATGAAATGTTGAACGAATCGCTTGAAACATTACTCAGGAACAAACTCAAAACCATCAAGTCAGATTCCGACAAAGAGAAACGCTCCAAATTGATTCGATTTGCAATTGGGCGTGGATTCCTTATGGACGAAACGCTAAGATGTGTAGAAAAGATTTTATCGGGGAAATGAAATTATCTGAGATTGTATACGAATTTTCTCATCTTTTCTTTCCGAATTGTTGTGTGATTTGTGGAACAAAATTACTTTCTCCAGAGGAAGGTGTTTGTTTGGAATGTTTATACAAATTACCAAAAACAAATGATTTTAAAGAAGTTGACAATAGTACCGAAACATTGTTAGCTGGTCGTTTCCCTTTTGAACGTGCAGCATCGTTTTGTGAGTTCTCAAAAGAAGGGATGTTTCAATCTATAATACATCACATTAAATATAATCATAGAGAGAAGTTGGGAGTTGCTATGGGGCGATTGTTTGGGCAAGACCTTTTGGAGAGTGATTTCATTTGTTCGATCGATGTGATTGTTCCTGTTCCTCTTCATCCAAAGAAACAAAGAGAAAGAGGGTACAATCAATCCGAAAGAATCGCAGAAGGATTTTCCGAAGTCACAGCTATTCCGATATCACGTGACAATTTGGTTCGAATTGTCTATAATCCCACTCAAACCAGACTTAGTAAAACTCAGCGATGGGAAAACGTTAAAAATATTTTTAAGGTGACGAATCCATCGGAATTTTCCGAAAAGCATATTCTTTTAGTCGATGATGTTGTAACAACCGGTTCTACGCTTGAAGCTTGTGCGATTGCCCTGGGTAAGTGTTCCAATATAAAGATAAGTGTTGCAACTTTGGCTAGAGTTTTGTAACTGCATGTTGAGTTTGCAAAATGCATTTTTTTATTAAAAATCCCCTTTAGTTTTCCTAAAATTACTATTTTCGCAAGTTATTCGATATTAAAGATGAATGATATGAAAACGATTGAACAATTAACTGCTGAAAAACTTCTTAAAATAAAAGCCGTAAAACTCCAACCTTCTAATCCGTTTACTTGGGCATCGGGTTGGAAATCTCCTATATATTGTGATAATAGAAAACTGATGTCGTATCCGGCTGTTCGAAATTTCATTAAAGTTGAATTTGCCCGGATTATTCTCGAAAAGTATCCACATACAGAGGCTATTGCAGGTGTTGCCACAGGTGCTATAGCACCCGCTGCGTTGGTGGCCGATACGTTGGGATTACCGTTTGTCTACATTCGGTCTACACCAAAAGATCATGGGTTGGAAAATCTTATTGAAGGTGATCTTAAACCAAAACAAAAAGTAGTAGTAATTGAAGATCTTATTTCTACAGGTCAGAGCAGCTTGAGGGCGGTTGACGCCATTCGTCGTAATGGTTCCGATGTGTTGGGTTTACTGGCAATTTTTACTTATAATTTTCCTGTTGCTCAAGAGAATATGAATAAGGCTCGAGTTGAACTTACGACACTTTGCAATTACGATGCTGTTTTGGATGAGGCATTGCGTACAAATTACATTGATGAATGTGAGCTAAAAACACTTCATGATTGGCGGAAAGATCCCGAAAACTGGAATAAAATAAATCGATAAAAGATGCAATGACGGAATTTGTAAGTGATATAAAAACTATATCTCACAGTAGTATGGATGTATATCGGGTGCTTTCCGATATGAGTAAATTGAATTTGGTTAAGGATCAGATTCCAAATAATAAGATAGAAGGATTTACATTCAATGGGGATAGCTGTTCATTTAAGGTAAATCCGATTGGTGAAGTTAAGTTCGATGTGGTGGAGCGTCAACCAAACAAATTGGTCAAATTTAAATCGGAAAATTTACCTTTTGATGTTTTTTTATGGATTCAGCTGGTGTCTAAAGGAGAGAAAGATACGAAAATGCGATTAACTGTTCGTGCTGATTTAAATCCTTTCCTTAAACCGATAATTTCTCAACCCATGAAAGAGGCTCTGGATAAGATAGCTGATCTGTTGACCCGGTTACCTTACGATAGCATATAATAGGGGATTATAAATTAAAAGGAGGGGAGATAAGCTTATTTCCCCTCCTTAATTTTATTGAGTAAAGATTTATTCTAACTCCTTGATTTTAACGTTTCGAAACCAAACCTCATCTCCGTGATCCTGAAGGAGAATATGTCCTTCTTCGACATTGCCGAAATTAGGCCAGTCTTTATATTTACTATAAGCGACCAATGCATTCCACATTTGGTTGTTTCTTTCGTATTCCAACAATTTTACCCCATTCAGCCAGTGTTCAACATGATTTCCTTTAACCACAATCATAGCGGTATTGAAGAAACCGTTGAAAAAAGGTTTATTTTCCGGGGCAGGGATAAGATCGTATAGCGAGCCCAACGTTCTGTTGCCTTTCACACCCAGTTTGGCATCGGGATGATTTTTGTCGTCCAGTATCTGGAATTCGCAACCGATTGCCGATCCTTCACCTTTGTTTAAATCCGGATCCACAAAATATTTGATGCCGCTATTTGCCCCCTCAGTGATTTTAAAATCTACTTTTAATATGAAATTTCTATATTTTTTTGTTGTGATAATATCGCCTCCGTTGGTTGATTCTCCTCCGCTTCCTTTCAGCACTTTCAGGATACCGTCTTCAATAACCCATCCTTTTTGGGGAAATCCTGTTAATTTGGCACCCCGCCAACCTTGGGTTGTTTTGCCGTCCCAGAGGAGTTTCCATCCTTCCCGCGCTTCTCTTTCGGAAAGGGTATTGGAAATAGCATTGATTTGGGTGATTCCGTTTTCATCTTCAGGGGTTTTAAATTTATCGAGATTTTCGGTCAGAATTCGTATATTCCGCCAGGAAACCGTTTTCCCCGCGAGGGTTTCGTTGTTCCCGATGCCATGGACCTGTAAGGCGATAAATCCGGATTTGGTCATATCATCGATAAGGTCTGCGCATGGAATCCCGTTTACCCATGTTCGGATAGAGTTCCCAATGGCTTCAATACGGCCTTTATTCCACTCGTTTTTCTTGAAGGCTTTTTGAGCTAGTGGATTATATGTTGACGGGTAGAGGTATTTATTGCTATTATCCGGTTTAATAACGACAGCCTTCATTGTATTGTATGTTAACGGATAAAGCCATCCCCGTCGCGCTTCATCATAAATACCTCCTGTCCAAGCTCTTTCCGAAGGATCTATTTCGAACTGATAGCCGTGAACTCGCCCGTCTTGATAGTCCTTTAAACTGTTGCTTCTGAATTGTACTCCTGAATTTAATCCTTCATCGACTTTAAATTCAAATTCAAGAATAAAATTGTCGTACATTTTGTCTGTTGCCAAAAAAGTATTTGGCGTTCCCATTTTCGAAATTCCAACAATGGCATTATCCTGCACCTTATATTCTGCTGTGCCGTTCAATTTTGTCCAACCTTTTAGATTTTTCCCGTTGAACAAATTTTGCCATTGAGGTTCTTCTGCCGATATAGCGATGACAACCATCAGCGAAATTAAAATTAATACTTGTCTTTTCATTAGAGTCCCATTTTAATTTTTTATTAGTTATCCTACTCTACATTTTATAAAATTCTTCCCAACCTTTACGTGGGGGAATGCCTGTTAAGAAAGCATCTCCGAAGGCATCATTGGTAACGTGTTTTGTTTTTCTATCAAAAACGAGCCGTCGGTTTAGTCGTTGTGCTGCTACGCCCAAACAAAATACCTGGCATAATGGTCCGCCAATTTCAAAGGGTGATCGTGTTTTCTCTTTTCCTTGGCAAGCAAGCAAAAAGTTTTGAAAATGATTGGACGGACTTTTGGGTACCGGCGGCAACTTCTTTTCCATTTCTTTCGCTTTTTCTTCAGGAATGATGGAAAGAGTTGATCCATGTGACCCGCCTTTGAATGTGAGTTCCTTGGTGTATATTATTTTACCCGGATTTAATTTGATAGGTTCTATTTCGAATCCGGCTACTTGCGGAATGTTTGGGTCGAGTTCGGATATGCCATACCCTTTAGGCAGTTCCGGAAGATTATTCACACCATCGTACCATGTAACCGCAACGGGGGGCATATTTCCTCGTTTTGGGAAATTAAACTGGACAGTGCTAGCCATTGGAAAAAAATAATCGTTATGTCCTTCCAATTTAACGGGAATAATTTCTTCAGGCAATCCTAAGTCTAGGAATTCGTGAACGGTATCGAGGATATGTGCTCCCCAGTCACCAAGTGCTCCCATACCAAAATCGTACCAGCATCTCCATTGTCCGTAATGAAAGTCATTATTATAATCGTGCCATAGCTGAGTCGACAGCCATAAATCCCAATCCAATGTTTCGGGAATGGGTTCCGCAGGAGGAAATTTTTTGATGTTCGGATCCCAGGAGTGCCATCTACGGGAGTTATTCATATGTGCCGTCACAGCCGTGACATCTTTAATGATGCCGGCTTCCTTCCATGCTTTAAACTGGAAATAATTGGCTTCTGAATGTCCTTGGTTTCCCATCTGCGTTACCACTTTAGGATGTTTTTTTGCTGCTTGTATCATCAGTTCCACTTCGTGAAAGGTGCGTGCCATGGGCTTTTCCAGATATACGTGTTTACCCATGTTAATGGCCAACATGGTTGCAGGGAAATGCGCAAAATCGGGTGTAGCAATGGCAACAGCATCAATTTCGTTTCCCATTTTATCGAACATTTCTCTGAAATCTTTAAATCTTTTTGCCTTTGGAAATTTGGCTAAAGCTTGCTGAGTGTGTTTTGCTCCAAGATCTACGTCGCACAGAGCCACCACATTTGCTAGTCCTGTTTTATCGAAGTCGTTGATGATATCCCAACCTCTGTTACCAATACCGATATGGGCTAAATTTATTTTTTCATTTGAACCCATAATGCGACTGTAACTTGCTGCATTTGTTTTGCTTGAAATTCCGCTTAATGCCAATCCGGCTGATGCTAAAGCGGTGTTTCGTAAAAATTCTCTTCGTGTTGTCATATTTACTATTTTTAGTTTATAATAAAATATTTAAGAAAAATGTATTATCCATCATTACTTGAAAGTAAATCATTTGTAAATTAATATTCAAACCGATCTTTATATGCCCATAATCCCAAGGCGGGATTGGAGATAAAATAAATTTCCTCACCATTGGCTAGAGTGTTGTATCCTTCCTTTAGTTCATTGAAACGATAGTGTTTCATCATCTCTTCAATATCTGCCCATTGGAAACCGACACCTTCGATTTCTTCTTTTGACAGGTTTTCAGAATTTTTTCCGGGACAATAAGTAATGGTAAACCGTCCTTCCGACGATCCATGGATCAAATGGGCTGCAGCGCCCAAGTTATTACGTAGTCCTTCGTTTTCGGCAACAGCTTTCAGCGTAGCAGGTGTTCCATAATAGCCGTATTTTCTGATAAGACGGTCAATCTCTTTGTCCTCCCCGAATTCTTTTAAAGCCGGTGCTAAAACAATAAGTTCACCGCCATCGGCGATAGCCATGCGGGTACGATAGATGGATTTATTCCCCAGCCATGTGCTTTTGAATTCAGTAGGGTCAAGCCAAACAAGGACTTTTTTCAGTGGTTCTTCAACCATTTCAAAATTCACTTCAAGAGACAGACTCGCTGCTTCATCGAATACATCTGTATCGTCACCTACAAAAAGTCCATATGTTTGTTGGTTGCCCTGCTCGTTTATACCAACAACCGTCAACACATAAACAATAGGCAACTGATTGGCAAATTTTTTTGAAGCATAGTTAAATAGTTTCCTTACCGGTGTATCTGTACGTCCCATCATGCGTTCCATCCCATAAACTGCGCCAACAAAATGGCTTTTATTAATTCCTTCAATGCCACCTGTGCCTACAAAAATATTCTTGTTGTAATTGGCCATACCGACCACTTCGTGTGGAACAACCTGACCTATGGACAGAATCAGGTCAAAACCACCTTTCGCCAACAATTTATTTACTTGTGCCGGCCAGGGAAAATCAACTTTTCCCTCAGAAACTTCTTTTACATATTCGGCAGGGACTTCTCCCAATGTTATCACATCGTGACGCCAATCGTGAACACGGAACAAATTTCGTGGTGTTTTTCCGAACATATGCGAAATTTGTTCGTCCGTCATAGGGCTGTGTGTACCTAATGCCGGGAGCACATCTGTAAGAGCGTTACCATAATATTCCCAAACCATTTCGGTAAGTTCGCCTGCTCGACTCGGCAATCGTGTATAATCAGGGGGAATAGCAAGTATTTTGTGTTTTTTACCTAATTTATCCAATCCTTCGAAAAGACCCTTTTTCAGATCTTCATGCGTGAGATTGTGTTGTGGAGAGCCGTTTTGATAATAAATCATTGTCCCTGAGAATAAAGACCCACAGCATGATAAAAAGTCATGCTGTGAGCATTTTTTTTAAATTATACCAGATAAGTAGAAGAAGCTGTATCGCCTCCTTGTCCTGTCCAGTTGGTATGGAAAAATTCACCGCGAGGCCTGTCTATTCTTTCGTATTGATGTGCACCAAAATAATCGCGTTGAGCTTGCAGGAGATTAGCCGGTAAGCGTTCGCACCGAAAACCATCGAAGTAGCATAATGCTGATGCGAGTGCAGGGATTGGAATACCATTTTCCAGTGCAGTGGTACATACATTGCGCCAACTTTCCTGTGCCGATTGTACAGCCTCTTTGAAGAAAGGATCAAGCAGCAGATTCTCAAGAGAAGGATTTTTATCGAATGCTTTTTTAATATCACCCAGAAATGCCGATCGGATGATGCATCCACCTCGCCACATCAATGCAATACCACCGTAGTTCAAATTCCAGTTGTATTCTTTGGCTGCCTCTCGCATCAAATCATAACCTTGTGCGTAGGAAATAATTTTAGCAGCATATAAAGCTTCTTCCAGATCATTAATAAATTGTTGCTTATCGCCTTTAAAATGAGGTTTTGTACCGAATATTGCTTTTGATGCTTTAACGCGCAAGTCTTTTTGAGCTGACAGACAGCGGGAAAATACCGATTCACCGATTAATGTCAATGGGATACCAAGCTCAAGAGCAGTAATCACTGTCCATTTTCCTGTACCTTTTTGTCCGGCTGTATCCAGAATTTTTTCTACCAAGGGGGTACCGTCAGTATCTTTAAAGGCCAAGATATCGGCTGTAATTTCAATCAGGTAAGAATTGAGTTTGCCTTCATTCCATTTTTTGAACACTTCATGCTGTTCATCAGGAGTCATACCTAATAATTCTTTCATCAGATGATATGCCTCGTTAATGATTTGCATATCGCCATATTCAATGCCATTGTGTACCATTTTCACGAAATGCCCTGCACCATCTTCGCCTACCCAGTCGCAGCATGGGGTTCCGTCATCTACTTTGGCGGCTATAGCCTGAAAAATATCTTTCACGTGCGGCCAAGCAGCCGGAGAACCTCCCGGCATCATGGAAGGTCCGCGTAAGGCACCTTCCTCTCCCCCGGAAACGCCTGTTCCAATATATAACAATCCTTTACTTTCAACGTATTGGGTGCGACGGCGTGTGTCCATAAAGTGACTATTTCCCCCGTCAATGATAATATCGCCGGGTTCGAGCAAAGGGATTAGTTTTTCTATAAAATCATCCACCGGTTGCCCTGCTTTTACCATTAACATCACTTTGCGAGGTCGATTCAACGAAGCCACCAGTTCCTCTAGCGAATGTGTTCCGATAATATTTTTACCTTTGGCTCTGCCGTTAATGAATTCATCCACTTTTGAAACTGTCCGGTTGAAAACAGCTACCGTAAAGCCTTTGCTTTCCATATTCAGAACCAAATTCTCGCCCATTACAGCAAGACCTATCAATCCAATATCTGCTAATTTTTTCATATTTCCCCAATTTTTTATATGGTTTATCTTTTTACTCGTGCATTCCCTTCCCAGATGTTCCAAATCATTTCCTCATCAGTAGGTTGAGCATAATCGGTGAGGAATGTTGTTGCCAGAGCTCCGCTGGCCCATGCAAACCGAATCCATTTTTCCGAAGGCCATTCTTTCAAGATGCTATAGAGCAAACCACCCACAAAACCATCACCTCCTCCAATGCGATCCAATACATTGATTTTTCTTGGTTTGATGACATGCCAATTGTCATTTTCATAAACAATAGCACCCCAGAGATGTTCATTTGCACTGACTACCTCTCGTAGTGTATTGGCAAAAACAGTAACATTGGGATATGTCTTTTTGGCATTCATAATCATTTCTTTAAATGCATCTAGTTGTGCTTCAATGTCTTCTCCTCCGGGTTCAGGCCCTTTAATACCTAGGCAAAGTTGAAAATCTTCCTCGTTTCCGATAAGAATATCCGACAACGAAGCAATTTCTTTGAATGTAGCCGATAATTCGGTTTCGCGCCCTTTCCAGAAAGAAGCCCTATAATTAAGATCAAAAGAAATCAGTGTTTTATATTTTTTTGCAAATCGAGCAATTTCCAAACAAAAATTACCTGAATCGGGTGATAGTGCAGCAATAAGGCCCGAGAGATGAACAATTTGAACGCCTTCCTGATCGAAAATACGTTCCAGATCAAAATCTTTAGCATGCAATGTTCTCCCTACTTCTCCTGTACGATCATTGTGTACCCTTGGTCCTCGTAGTCCGAATCCGCTGTCTGCAATATTGAATTGGTGTCGATAGCCCCACGGGCCTCCCTGTGGGACCTCGGGACCTTCGAAATCCATATTTCTTCGACGAAGATCTGCCTTAATGAATTTGGCAATAGGACTGTCTTTTACAAAAGTGGTCAACACTTTCACCGGAAGTCCCAAATACGAAGAAATACTGGCGACATTTGTTTCTGCGCTGGTTGCCTGCATTTCGAAAAGTGTACTGCAATGTACAGGTTGGGCATTCACCGGAGTAATTCGTATGCCCATGCTTGTAGGAACGAGTAATGAATATTTAAAGTCTTTTTTAATGAGTAGCGACATATGTTTTATTTTAGAGAGTGTATGCATCAAATCCGCCGTCTACTACGGCAACTGTACCGGTTACAAATCGCGAAGCATCGCTTACCAAATAGTGTAATGTTCCATGTAAATCTTCGGGAACACCAAATCTCCTGAATGGCGTGTGTTGGATAATAGCTTTTCCCCTATCTGTATACGATCCGTCAGGATTGGTTAAAAGCGTTCGGTTTTGCTCAGTGATGAAGAATCCCGGAGCAATTGCATTTACTCTGAAATTTTCTCCAAACTTTATGGCTAATTCTCCTGCCATGTATTTAGTGAAATTGGTGACAGCTGCTTTTGCTGCTCCATATCCTACAACTCGTGAAAGAGGTCTGAGAGCGGCTTCCGATGAAATATTAATGATATTCCCCTGTTTGTTGGCGACCATGTTTTTGGCAAAAATAATGGTAGGTATTACCGTTCCCATTAGATTTAAATCCACTACTTTGCGAAAATCGTCCATTTTTAAGTCGAAAATGGTACCTTCGGGACTGATAGTTGCGCCGGGCATATTTCCTCCTG
The DNA here is from genome assembly GCA_012798745.1 of Bacteroidales bacterium. Lineage (GTDB taxonomy): Bacteria > Bacteroidota > Bacteroidia > Bacteroidales > Dysgonomonadaceae > Anaerorudis. The sequence goes on along the minus strand of JAAZMQ010000261.1, from coordinate 1,988 downwards.
CTGCGTTTATCAGTACATCAACACGACCATATTTTGCCATGATATCTTCGGCATTTTGTGTAAGTATGTCCTCCTTGGTAACATCTGTTTGCAGGAAGATGGCCTCGCCTCCTTTGGATTTTACACGGTTAACTAGTTCATCACCTTTTTTCTTATTGCGGGCGAGAACGGCCATTTTTGCTCCGTGTGCTGCCAGGTATTCAACCATTGATGATCCCAGAACGCCTGTACCTCCGGTAATTACTATCACTTTGTCTTGAATGTTGAATAATTCGTACATAATTTTGAATTTTTATTGAAACAATTATTTATTTGATTATCGCTTTTTGAATAGGGTTTCGAATTAATTTTGGCATATATGTTGTGTACGTACACAAAAGTATAAATAACCTCTATATTACGGGCATACAAAATAATAAATATTGTTAATGAGTAAAAATTCGATTGTTAATTTCTAACTTCTTTTTTTGAGAAGAAGAGCACGTTTTAACTTCTCTCTTTTTATATTTGGATGCTGCTAAACTTTTAAGGATTAAAAAAATACGAAGAAACTCATTATTTATTGTTAATAGGTTGGTTTTGTAAGGATTGGAGAATAATTATTTTTCATTATATTTGTATGCTTATCAGCTTGCTAGGAGAGTAAAAATGCAAAAAATCAGACATATATTCATCATTATCACATTAGTGCTACTGCATGCTTGTGCGTCAACCGTTCAAATTACGTCGGTTGTTGAAAAGAATAAAGATGGGAATTTTCTTGTAAAATGGGAAGTGAGTCCGGATCAAGAGGGGAAAATAGATATTTATTCTTCCACGTCGGATAGTTCTTTGTCCCATTTTGTACCGGTGAAATCGAGCCGGATAGAAGATCAATTTGCTTTGTTTAGTCCTTCCGGTTTGGGTGTCAGGGAATATTTTCTTTTAAAAACAGCCAGTACTACCTCAGGAATAGTTGCCAATCGTCTTATCGATATGGATAATATCAAGAATTTCCGGGATATCGGGGGATATTTTAATGTAAATGGTGAACAAGTTCGGTGGGGAAAGATTTATCGATCGGGTGATTTAAGTAGTGCCAACCTTTTCGATTTAGAAAAGATGAAAAAGCTGGGGATAAAAACGGTCATCGATTTTCGATCGAAAGAAAATGCAGCTATGCATCCTTATTCGCTTTCTTCAGGTATACGAAAAATCAGCCTTCCTATGTCTATGGGTGAAGATACACTAAATCGGAAAATCGAAGACGGGAGTTTTACGCGCAGTGATGCCATTCGCTATATGCAGGACATGTATGTAGGAATTGTAGAAAATTACAAGAAAGAATTTTCGGAAATGTTCAATATTTTATGTGACGAGAATAACTATCCGGTATTATTGTCGGAAGCGCTTGGCAAAGACAGGGTGGGGTTGGCTTCCTATTTTATTCTTTATATATTAGGTGTTCCTCATTATGTGATTGAGGAAGATTATCTGCTTTCGAACCAAACTATCGATATAACAAAAGTTGTTGAAAATGCCGGAGGTTTACCCGAATATATTCAAGAAGCATTGACAGCTGTTTTAACCGTTGACAGGGCATATTTGAATTATGCTATAGATTATATTCGGCAAAAATACGGCTCGGTTGATAATTATCTCGAAAAAGAACTTCGCATTACAAGTGGTAAAAAAAATTTATTAAGGAAGTATCTTCTTTATAATTATAATTTCCAATAAAAGGGTTTCGTATAATCGTATAAAGAAACCTGTAAAATATTTTAATAAAAACTTTGTGGGGAAGAGGGTTGTTATAAATGCAATTCTTCTTCTTTTTGTTGATAAGGAAGGAAAGGGACAAATAAATAGACAATATTAAATATAGTTATTATGAAACAAAAGCTTTTGATCAGAGATCTTACGTTAAGAGACGGTCAACAATCTTCTTTTGCAACTCGAATGAATCAATCGCAGATAGACCGTGTTCTACCTTATTACAAAGATGCGGC
>JAAZMQ010000260.1 GCA_012798745.1 Bacteroidales bacterium | reverse complement strand
TTTACTTGAATTTCTTCTGTAGATAACTGTATAAGCGAATCCGAGAGTGCTTCTACTGAGCCGTCCACGTCACCTTTTACAATGATGTTCAGTTGCTTGAAATTCCCGATAGCAATGCGTCTTCCGATATCGTCAAGTGTCAGCATTTTTTGTGTACGCAGCGACTGTTCACGTTGTAATTGTTCGCGTCGGCTGGCAATAGAACGAGCTTCCTGTTCACTGTCCATTACATAAAAAGTATCTCCTGCTTGAGGTGCTCCGTTCAATCCCAAGATAAGCACCGGCTCCGAAGGGCCTGCTTTTTCTATACGTTGATTGCGTTCGTTAAACATGGCTTTTATACGTCCGTAATAAGTGCCGGCCAGTACGATGTCTCCTTGTTTTAATGTTCCGTTTTGAACAAGAACAGTAGCAACATATCCTCGGCCTTTATCAAGAGATGATTCGATTACCGAACCTTTTGCTTTGCGATTGGGGTTTGCTTTCAGTTCGAGCAGATCGGCTTCGAGTAGTACTTTTTCTAGTAGTTCTTGCACCCCGGTACCTTTTTTTGCCGATATATCCTGAGATTGATACTTCCCTCCCCATTCTTCCACCAGATAATTCATTTCTGCCAATTTTTCTTTTATTTTGTTGGGATTGGCTTCCGGCTTGTCAATTTTATTGATTGCAAAAACAATGGGGACTCCTGCTGCTTTGGCGTGGTTGATTGCCTCGACGGTTTGAGGCATAATGTCATCATCGGCAGCTACAATAATGATAGCTACGTCTGTAACCTGAGCTCCTCGTGCACGCATAGCAGTAAATGCTTCGTGTCCGGGGGTATCGAGAAAAGTAATTTTTCGTCCATCGCTTAATTGAACATTGTATGCTCCAATATGTTGAGTTATTCCACCCGCTTCACCCGCAATTACATTGGTATTTCTGATATTGTCAAGCAAAGAAGTTTTACCGTGATCCACATGTCCCATTACGGTAACGATAGGTGGACGAGGAATCAAATCTTTGGGGTCGTCTTCTTCTTCGGCGATAGCTTCAATTACCTCAGTGCTTACAAATTTTGTTTTGAACCCGAATTCGTCGGCTACAATATTAATAGTTTCGGCATCAAGTCGTTGGTTGATAGCGACCATTATTCCTAAACTCATACAAGTGGAAATAACGTCAGTTACAGGAATGTCCATCATGTTTGCCAAGTCGTTCGCTGTAACAAATTCAGTCAATTCGAGTACATGACTTTCGCGTTCTTTTTGCAGATTTTTTTCTTGTTGCTTATGAGAAAATGCTTCACGTTTTTCGCGACGATATTTTGCACTAGTTTTTCCGCCTCGTTTTTCAGTAAGACGGGCCAATGTTTCTTTAATTTGTTTTTGTACTTCTTCGTCGCTGACTTCCGTTTTGTTTGGTTTTCTGAGTATGGGGCGTCGTCGTCCCTGGTCTTTCAGAGAAGAGTCGAAAGTATTTGTTTTATCGATATTTACTTTGCTTTTGCGAATACGTTTGCGCTTTTTCTTTCCTTTTTCTTCTAATTCATCGACAGATTTTCGTTTTTCTTCGAGACTTTCTTTTTTCAAAAGCTTTATATTTTCTTCTTTTGCTCTTTTGCTGTTGAGGGCTTTTTGTTCCCTTTCGAGCCTTTCTTTTCTGCGTTGTGAACGACTCTTACGAGCAGGTCGAGTTTTTTCGTTAATTGCATCCAGATCAATTGAGCCTTTAATTACCAGATTGGGTTCCAATTTTTTGTTGTGGATGCGAAAAACTTCATCTTCTTCATCGTTATTATCGACAGATTTTTCTTCGGCAATAATTTTTTCTTCGCTTGCCTCTTTTTCTTTGGAAACTTCCTCTTTTACAACTTTGGTTTCCATATCTGATTTTTTCTTTTGTTTTTCTTTTTGTTTTTCTTCAATTGTTATTTGTTCGTCAGCAACTTTTACTTTTTGGGTTTCAGTTTTTGTTTTGGCTGCGATTTCTTCTTTTTCTTCGGTTGACATCTCGACTTCGGGCTCAATTGTTGATTCAGCTTCTTTTATTATTTCTTTTTCTTCTACTTTTGTTTCTTTTTTCTTCTTATGTTCGTCAAGATCTATGTTTCCCACAATATTGATGTGTGGTTTCAAACCTTCCGGTATTTCGGTTTTGATGGTTTCTTTTTCGACCTTCTTTTTTGTTTCGGTTTCCGGTAATTCGTATCCTTCAATAGCAACAGTTTCTTTTTTATTTTCTTTGTCGTGAAGTTTTTTGAGTTTTTTTTCGACTTCTTTTCTGATGTTTTTATCCTTGCCAAACTCTGCAATCAACAACTCATACTGCTCTTCTTCGATTTTAGCGTTTGGGTTAGCTTCTATGTTAATACCTTTTGTGTGTAGAAATTCAACCAAACTATTGATTCCTACATTCAAATTTTTCGATACTTTTATTAACCTTATAGACATATAATTAAATTAGACTTTTTATGATTTGTGAACAGTAGTGTTGCGATGAAGGTATAATTAGCACAGATTAATTTTCGTCTTCGTCGTAATCATTTTCGAATTCCGAGGCCAATATTCGTAACACTTCGTCAACAGTATTTTCTTCGAGATCAGCTTCAAGGATAATTTTTTCGCGATCCATTGCCAATACGTTTTTAGCTGTCGAGCAGCCGATACGTTTGAGCTGATCGATTACCCAGCCGTCTATTTCGTCACGGAATTCGTCCAAATAGATATCTTCTTCGTCCAAGCCTTCAATATCGCGAAACACTTCGATATTGTAACCGGTAAGCATAGATGCCAATTTAATATTGGCTCCACCTTTTCCTATCGCCAGCGATACTTCTTCGGGAGGAAGAAATACTTCAGCACGCCGTTCATCTTCTTTCACCACAATGGAATTGATTTTTGCAGGGCTTAATGCGCGCTGGATATATAAGGTGGTATTGTTGGTGTAATTGATGACATCGATGTTTTCGTTGCGCAATTCGCGTACAATACCGTGAATTCGGAATCCTTTCATTCCGACACATGCGCCTACAGGGTCGATGCGGTCGTCATAAGCTTCTACGGCTACTTTGGCACGTTCGCCCGGGATACGTGCAATCCCTTTTATGGTGATCAATCCGTCAGCAATCTCAGGTATTTCCATTTCGAAAAGTCTTTCGAGAAATACCGGTGACGTGCGGGAAAGAATAATTTTCGGATTATTGTTCTTGTTTTCTACGCGAGCAACCACTGCACGAACGTGATCTCCTTTGTGGAAAAAATCACTGGGGATTTGTTCCGTTTTCGGAAGAATAAGTTCGTTGTGATCATCATCAAGCAGCAAAATTTCCTTTTTCCATATTTGATATACTTCGCCGGAAACAATTTGTCCTACTTTTTCTTTGTATTTGTTGTAGAGATTATCTTTTTCCAATTCCAGAATTTTTGAAGCCAGTGTCTGACGGAGATTCAAAATAGTGCGACGGCCGAAATGTTCAAGTGGAACCTCGTCTGTCACTTCTTCGCCTATTTCAAAATCCTCGTCTATTTTTTTTGCTTCCGAAAGAGAAATTTCTCTATTGGGATCTTGTAATTTATCGTCTTCCACCACTTTACGGTTGCGCCAAATTTCAAGATCACCCTTGTCGGGGTTAATGATGATATCATAATTTTCGTCGGTTCCGTTTATTTTTGCAATTACACTACGGAACGACTCTTCCAACACGCTGATCATGGTGGTTTTATCGATATTTTTCAGCTCATTGAATTCAGAAAAAGTATCTACAAGGCTTATGGTCTCTTTCTTTTTGCCCATGGATTGTTTTCTAATATTTTCAAAATTATGTATTCGTTTTTGTTGATTGATTTTGTTCTCGATAAAAAGTATGGATCACCGAAACGGCCCTATTTGAAGCGAAGATGATATTTTGTATACTTGATTTCGTCGTATGCAAACG
>JAAZMQ010000259.1 GCA_012798745.1 Bacteroidales bacterium | reverse complement strand
TGCAGATTTTAGAAAAAGGGAGAGTGAATATGGCCAAAACCCTTAGAAATAGAGGTTATTTTAATTTTTCGAAAGACAACTTTCATTTTTTGGCCGACACTACTCTGGGGAATAACCGGGTCGATTTGACTTTAGGATTGAATAAGCCGGAAAATGATCTTTTTTATCGGCAATATTATATTGGTAATGTTACCGTAATTAACGGTGTGGATACGGAATTGCTTAACGATAGCACGAAAAGGGATTTGCTAGATACGATAACATACAGAAATATGAACATTGTATCGTCGAAAGAAGCATTTTTATTGCCTCAGGCAATTTATCACAATACCTTTTTGCGACCCGGAAGATTATATTCAGAGAGGATTGTGGAAAGGACTTATTCTTCGCTAAATGGTTTAGGAGCCGTAAGTCAGACAATGGTCAACTTGATGCCTCGCTCCGAAAACGACTTTAATTTTTTGGATGCTCATATTACCTTAACACCTGCCAATTTACATTATTTGCAATGGGGTATAGATGGAACAAATTCTGCCGGTGATTTAGGTGTTGCAACAAACTTAACTTACGAACATCGGAATTTTTTTAAGGGGGGGGAAAGGTTTCAAATTCGTTTAAACGGAGCATACGAATTTATTACGGCATCGGATAGTTCGAATTTGGTGGATCAAAGTTTTTATGAATATGGGGCTGAAGCATTTCTTTCCATTCCCTATTTATTATTACCTTCCGGAATATCCGGATTGAGAGATCGGCCATCGGCTTTCACCGAATTTTCTATTGGAGCCAATTTTCAAAAACGACCGGAATATTTGCGACAATTTTTAAATCTTTCTTCCCGCATGCAATGGTCGAGTTTTAACTGGAAATTTAGTCATGCTCTTGAACCTATCGATATTAACTACGTACGCATGCCTTGGGTTTCCGAAAAATTCCGTCAGGAATATTTGAGCGAAGAAACCAATCCTATACTTCGATACAGTTATGAAAATCAATTAATAGCTCTTACTTCATATCATTTGTCTTACACCAATGTTTCACCTGATAATATTCCTCGTCATCCTTTCAGGATTCGTGCCGGAGTGGAAGTTTCGGGTTATATGTTTCGTTTGGTCAATGCCATTAAAGGAAGTAAAATAAACAAAGACGGACAAAAGGAGATTTGGGGTATTCCTTATGCCGAATATGTAAAAGGAGATTTTGATTTGGCTCCCACTTTTACCATTGATGATAAAAGTGTTATTGCGACTCATGTGGCATTAGGCGTGGCTTATCCATATGGAAATTCAGTTGTTTTACCGTTCGAAAAACGATATTTTGGCGGAGGTGCAAATAGTGTGAGAGGTTGGAGTACACGAACATTAGGCCCCGGTACCTATAATCGGGATTCAGTTGGTTACGATTTTGGGAATAAGACAGGGGATATAAAACTGGATATGAGCATTGAATATCGTCGATCGCTTACCAAATTATTTGAGTTTGCCACATTTGTCGATGCAGGAAATATTTGGACGATAAAAGATTATGAAGTACAAGAGGGGGGATTTTTTAAATGGGATCAATTCTATAAAGAATTGGCGGTAGCATACGGAATGGGTGTGCGACTTAATTTTAATTTTCTGCTTCTACATTTTGATTTTGGAATGAAGGCCCACAATCCCGGATTGCCGAAAGGGGAGCGCTGGACGATATTTAAACCGAAATTCAGTCGGGATTTTGCCTTCCATTTTGCAATCGGATATCCTTTCTGATTTTTATTGTTTTGCGAAAATAATTTTTTGGGCATTTTTGGCAAATTCTACTAAAACAATGCTGTAATCCCCTTTTTTAATTAAATTTATCACTTGTGTTCGAACACAAAATGTTTTTTTATTATATATTTGCGTTGACAGTAGTAAAAAATGGCTTTCGGTCATGAAACAAAAAACTTTTATCATTCGTCGAATGATAAATTCAAAATAAAAATCGTGGATTATGAAAACAAATTATGAATTACGCTACGCAGCGCATCCCGAAGATGCAAAATCGTACGACACAAAAAGGCTAAGGAGGGATTTTCTAATCGAAAATATATTTTCGGCAGATGAAGTAAACATGGTATACTCCATGTATGATCGGATGATTGTTGGAGGGGCTATGCCTGTTAATGAAACACTACATCTTGAAGCAATTGATCCTTTGAAGCAACCTGTTTTTCTTCGTAGACGCGAAATTGGGATTTATAATATAGGAGGAAAAGGAAGAGTAAAGGTAGCCGACGACGTTATTGAACTGGATTATAAAGAGGCTTTGTATCTCGGAGCGGGTGATAGAGAAGTATACTTCGAAAGTTTAGACGCGAGCAATCCTGCCAAATTTTATTTTAATTCTGCTACCGCACACCGCAATTATCCTGATAAAAAAATCACCAAAGACATTGCTATTGTTGCGGAAATGGGATCGCTCGAAACTTCCAACCATCGAAAAATCAATAAAATGATTGTTAATCAAGTGCTTCCTACTTGCCAATTGCAAATGGGGATGACAGAGCTTGCGCCGGGAAGTGTTTGGAATACAATGCCGGCACATGTGCATTCGCGTCGTATGGAGGCTTACTTATATTTTGAAGTAAAAGAAGGTCAGGCTGTATGTCATTTTATGGGTGAACCTCAGGAAACGCGCCATATTTGGATGAAGAACGAACAAGCAGTGTTGTCGCCCGAATGGTCAATTCACTCGGCAGCTGCTACGTGTAATTATACTTTTATCTGGGGAATGGCCGGAGAGAATCTAGATTATGGCGATCAAGATTTTTCGAAAATCGAAGACTTGAAATAATTAATTGTAAATAGATAATAAATGGTGAATTTTTCATTGGAAGGGAAGATAGCACTTATAACGGGAGCTTCTTACGGAATAGGCTTTGCTATAGCAACTGCATATGCGGAAGCAGGTGCTACAATTGTTTTTAACGATATTAAGCAAGAATTGGTAGATAAAGGTCTTGCTGCTTATAAAGAACAAGGAATCGATGCACATGGATATGTCTGCGATGTAACGGATGAAAATGCCGTAAATGAATTTATCGCCAAAGTCGAAAAAGAAGTCGGCGTAATCGATATTTTGGTAAATAATGCAGGGATCATTAAGCGAATTCCCATGATAGAGATGAAAGCCTATGAATTCAGAGAAGTGATCGATGTAGATTTGGTAGGTCCGTTTATTGTTTCTAAAGCAGTAATTCCGGGAATGATTCGAAAAGGACACGGGAAAATTATCAATATCTGTTCCATGATGAGTGAATTAGGTCGTGAAACCGTTTCAGCTTATGCTGCTGCTAAAGGTGGTTTAAAAATGCTTACGCGTAATATATGTTCCGAATATGGGGCATATAATATTCAATGCAACGGTATTGGTCCGGGTTATATCGAAACTCCTCAGACTGCGCCTTTGCGTGAACGACAGCCAGATGGATCGCGTCATCCTTTTGATGCTTTTATTGTTGGAAGGACACCTGCGGGTCGATGGGGCACTACAGAAGATTTGAAGGGACCTGCTGTTTTCTTGGCCTCTGACGCTTCTAATTTTGTGAACGGGCATATTTTATATGTTGACGGCGGAATTCTGGCATACATAGGAAAACAACCTTCATA
>JAAZMQ010000258.1 GCA_012798745.1 Bacteroidales bacterium | reverse complement strand
TTCAACTACGGGCGATTGGGCACATTGGCCAAAACAAGCCACTGTTCGTACCGTGAATAAATTGTCGGGGGTAGTAAAAGATTGTTCGGCTTCCTGATCTTCTTCGCCGATGGCAAAAGTGCGACAAATATCCTCAAGCAATTCTTTAGAACCTTTTGTGTGGCAGGCTGTTCCTCTACATACAATAATGGTATGTTTGCCCTGAGGTTTTAAGTTGAAAAACGAATAAAATGTAGCCACACTGTATACTTGTGAGTAGGGAATGTTGAGTTTTTTTGCTATGGTGATCAATGTTTCTTTTGGAAGAAATTTAAAGGAATTGTTTTCTTGAATTTCTTCCAAAGTCGAGAGTAAAGCACCGGGTTTCCCTTTGTGTTTTTCTATTATTTCGTCAATCACCTTATCGGAAATGCTTTTTTCTGTATTCATGTTTGTTATTCCTTTCTATAGTTAACATGGTAAACAAAATTCAATATTGATTTTTTACTTTGCAAATATAAAGAAATAAATGAATATACAAATTTATTTAGATATATTTAATGAAATATTTCTTTAATGATTGTTTTTTCCGGTTTTTGTTCTAATCAATAAAAATATAGGTATCTTGCAGAAGATTACGGGAAATAATATTTCATGAAACAGAGGTAGAGGTGTTACTTTATACTTTATACCGGACCAACAAGTTATGCATTCAATTGAAAATTATCGGGTAAATTTGTAGAATTCGAAAAATAGCCGAAACTGATGAAACAAAAGATGCCTTTATTCTTTTTTGTTTTTTTTCTGACAAGTTTTTCTTTTGCACAAATCTCTTTGCAGCAATTTCTTACTATGCCTGCAATGAAACATGCGTCAGTAGGAGTATGTGTAAAAGATTTAGAAACAGGTAAGACATTGATTTCTCACAATGCCGATAAATCGCTTACGCCGGCTTCGACATTGAAACTCGTCACCACAGCTACGGCATTGGAATTGTTGGGTCCCGATTATCGATATGCAACTACTCTTGCGTTGGATGCGAATAACCCTTCCCGGATTTTGGTGTTAGGTTCAGGTGATCCGACATTGGGAACCGAAGTCTTTGACGATAATCGCTATGCTTTTCTTTCGGATTGGACAAATGCATTAAAAGCATCGCTTCCCAAAAAGGATGCATGGGAATTGTATATTGTAGATGATTTATTCGGTTATGAAGGTGTTTCGCCCCAATGGACATGGGAAGATTTGGGGAACTATTATGCTGCCGGAGCTTATGGTATAAGCGTGTTCGATAATACGTACCGTTTGTATTTCGATACAACGGATCGGAATTCTTGCCCGAAAATTCTTCGTATCGATCCGCCAATTAGAGGTCTTTCGTTTACCAATTACCTTACTTTAAATACAACAGGGAAAGACAATGCTTATATCTTTGGCGCACCGTTTTCCTATGAACGGACTATTCGTGGCAATATTCCTGCCGGAAGAGTCAGCTTCAGTATTAAAGGCGATATTCCTGATCCGGGTTTGTTGCTGGGTGAAAAATTGGCAGAATACCTTCAAAAATCAGGGGTAAACATTCATACCGTTAAAACAGCAAGAACCGACTATATTTTGCGCGTTTGCCATAAAGCGCCTCAACCATATCGAGTGGGGGAGGTGTTGTATATTCACCGGTCGCTTCCGTTGAGCGATATCATTTGCGAAATAAATGTGAAAAGCAATAATCATTTTGCTGAACATTTGCTTCGTACCATTGGAAGGGCACAGAACGGCGATATATACAGTGATCCGTTGAAAGAGGGGATCGATTTTGTGAATACTTTTTGGGAATCGAGGGGAATCTCAACCTCATCTCTTTTTATGTACGATGGCTGCGGTCTTGCTCCACAGAATGGAGTAAGTCCCGCTTTTTTATGTGATTTGCTTTCTTATATGAACAAGAAAAGCAGTTATTCTCAGATGTTTTTCAATTCTTTGCCGAAGGCAGGTGAAGAAGGGACATTGCAATATTTTATGAACAAGACCAAATATGCAGGGAAGATTCGTGCTAAAAGCGGCAGCATAAGCGGCGTGCAGTGTTATGCAGGATATTTGATGGATGGGAGTAAAAAATATGTATTTGCGGTGATGGTGAATAAATTCAATGGCACTAACGCTGAAATTCGCCGTGCCATTGAAAAGTTCTTGTCAGGTTTATGATTAATTTTCAAT
>JAAZMQ010000257.1 GCA_012798745.1 Bacteroidales bacterium | reverse complement strand
TCCAAAATCCGAAATTCGATGATAAAATGATGTACGAATGTCATACGTATTGGACAGATACCACTCAAGCTGCAATTCAGCACTTTCTCGATTTCAGAGAAAAAACGAATTTGCCGATGTATATGGGGGAAACGGGAGAAAATACGGATGAATGGATTGAAGGATTCCGGCGTTTGCTCGAAAGAAACCGGATGGGATGGCATTTCTGGCCATATAAAAAGATGGCAAAAAGCAGTTGTATGGTTGCTCTTAAAGAGCCAGAAAATTGGAGCGTGATTGTGGAGTATACCAAAAAGGATCGAAGTAGTTTTACCAAAATACGTGAGAATAGGCCTAATCAAGATACAGTGCGAAAGGCATTAGATGAATTAATTGAAAACTGTAAATTTACCCGTTGTTCAAAAAACGAGGGTTACATAAAAGCATTAGGCATGAAACCGTAAAAGAAATCAATCATTAAAAACAGTTAAGTCAATGAAACAGAAAAAATTTCTATTTCTCTTCCTGCTTGCTCTTACATTAGTAGGATGTGAGCAGAAAAAAACTACGGATCAGCAGGTTGAGAAAAAAATCAACGAGTTGATCTCTAAAATGTCTCTCGAAGAAAAAGTAGGGCAAATGGCTCAATTTACCATCGATGTTTTGGGTAAAGGTGGAAGTGTTTACGCCAGCGATGAACCTTTTGAACTCGATCCGGTCATGCTGGATACGGTTTTCGGTAAATATAAAGTTGGCTCTATCTTGAATACGAGTAACAACAGGGCAAGAACTACCGAAGTTTGGGAAAATATCATCAAAATTATTCAGGAAAAAGCCCTTCAAGAAACAGGAATTCCTGTGATTTACGGGATTGATGCCATTCATGGGGTCACCTATACAGCAGGGGCAACCTTTTTCCCTCAACAAATAGGAATGGCTGCTACATTTAATCCGGAATTGATGGAGGAGGGTTCCCGCATAACGGCTTATGAAACCAGAGCCAGCAATATCCCGTGGAATTTTTCACCTGTACTCGATTTGGGGCGTGATTCGCGTTGGCCGCGTCAGTGGGAAACTTTTGGCGAGGATCCTTATCTTGCCAAAGTAATGGGATTGGCTTCCGTTAGGGGATATCAAGGTGAGGATCGCAATCATATCGACCGGAACCATGTGGCTGTTTCGTTGAAACATTATATGGGTTATGGAGTGCCTTATTCGGGAAAAGATCGTACACCTGCCGTGATTTCGGAATGCGATCTTCGCGAAAAACATTTTGAACCCTTCCGTGCCGCTGTAGAAGCCGGTGCATTATCCATAATGGTTAATTCGGGGATCGTTAATAACGTGAACACGCATGCCGATTATAGATTGCTTACCGAATGGTTAAAAAAGGATTTGAATTTCGATGGGGTAATCGTAACGGATTGGGCTGATGTGCAAAATCTGCTTTCACGTGATCATATTGCCAAGGATTATAGAGACGCTATTCGCATTGCCATTAATGCAGGAATCGATATGGTAATGGAACCTTATAATTTGCGATTTTGCGATGAGTTGGTGCAACTGGTTAAAGCGGGCGAGGTTTCACAGAAAAGAATTGACGATGCTGTACGCAGGGTATTGCGATTGAAGTTCCGTCTCGGATTATTTGACCGTCCTTCGTGGTCGCGATCAGAGTACCCCGATTTCGGAAGTGCCGAACATGAAGCAGTGGCAAAAGCTGCGGCCGACGAATCAATTACGTTGTTGAAGAATGAGGACACTATCTTACCGCTAAAAAAAGGAGCGCGTCTCTTGGTTACAGGACCCAATGCCAATTCGATGCGCACACTGAACGGTGGATGGAGCTATTCGTGGCAGGGAGAAAAGGTGGAAGAATTTGCGCAACAATACAATACAATTTTTGAAGCTTTGCAGAAAAAATTCGGGGAAGCAAACGTGAAATATGAGCCGGGAGTGACGTATAAAAGGGATGGACAGTATTTTGAAGAAAATCCGCCCGAAATACATAAGGCTGTAGCTGCTGCAACAGGAGTGGATTACATTGTACTTTGTGTAGGGGAAAATTCGTATTGCGAAACACCCGGTAATCTGGATGAATTGTCACTCTCCGAAAATCAGATTCAACTGGCACTGGCATTACAGAAGACGGGGAAACCCGTAATTTTAGTGCTGAATGAAGGTCGTCCGCGCATTATTCGTGAAATTGAACCGGGTTCGAAGGCCGTTATTCAGCTCTATTTGCCCGGAAATTACGGAGCCGATGCTTTGGCCGATATCCTTGCAGGTGACGTTAATCCAAGTGGCAAACTCCCATACACGTATCCGAAATTTGAACAAGGGCTGATTACTTATGATCACAAACCCTGTCAGAATATCGGTCAAAAAATGGAAGGAGTGTATGATTACGATGCCGAAACAGCCGTTCAATATCCCTTTGGATTTGGCTTGAGTTACACGACGTTTGAGTATACAAACCTCATCATCGACAAGAAAAGTTTTGTTCCCGGAGATACCATTACAGTTACGGTAGACGTGAAAAATACCGGTGAGATGGCCGGTAAAGAATCGGTGATGCTTTTCACTAACGATTTGGTTGCATCCATTACACCCGATGTGCGTCGCCTAAGAGCATTCCGGAAAATTAATCTCCAACCCGGAGAACAGAAAACGGTAGCATTGAAAATAGCGGCTGATGATTTGGCTTTTGTAAATCTTGAGGGAAAATGGATATTGGAAGAGGGCGACTTTAAATTTCAGGTAGGAAACTTGGCCGATAAAGTAACCTGCACGCAAACAAAAATATGGGATACACCAAATCGGTGAGCAATTATAAAAAGAAATTCTCGCTTTAACAGGAGGCAGAGAGTGTTTTGTTCATAGCATTTTTTCACTAAAACATCGGTCACTTTTAAAAAAGATGGCCGATGTTTATTTTGTTAACCCAACAT
>JAAZMQ010000256.1 GCA_012798745.1 Bacteroidales bacterium | reverse complement strand
TCTGTTTTGTTTACATTTACAGTAAACGTATTTCAGGACACGACAAAAAACCGGCATTTTTAAAAGATAAATCGAAGTGGTACAATCCTTAAAAAGGATAGAAATGAAAGTCAAAACTCAATTTTTTAAAAAAAATAGCGGTTGATAAAAATAAATCCATTATCTTTGCAAACAAATACAATAAAAATGAAAGTTAACATGTTTCATCACCATCATCATTTTCATACCTGCCTTCAGGCGAGGTGAAAATGATATGTATCTTGAATAAAACAGAACATATAAATAAAAACCCGTCTGAAGGGAAACAGACGGGTTTTTGTTTTATAACGGAGTTTCCTCTCAGACACAATGAACACCAAAAATGGAAAAAATTAAAATTGCTATCCAGAAAAGCGGAAGGTTAAGCGAAAAATCGCTCGAATTGTTGAGCGAATGCGGCATTAAAATATCCAATGGCAACCGCAAACTAAAAACCGAAGCTAAAAATTTCCCGATGGAAATCTTGTTCCTTCGCGACGATGATATTCCCCAATACGTAGAACAAGGTGTGGCCGATATCGGTATCCTTGGAGAAAATGAAGTGTGGGAAAAGGATAAAAACGTTGCCATCGTCGAAAAATTAGGATTCGGAAACTGTCGTCTGTCACTGGCTATCCCCAAAGACGAGCAATATACGGGATTGGATTATTTTGAAGGGAAACGCATTGCTACCAGCTATCCGCGAATATTATCCAAATTTTTTGGCGTGAAAGGGATTAATGTAAAAATTGAAGAAATCAGTGGGAGCGTGGAAATTGCTACGGGAATTGGTCTGGCCGACGGCATTTTCGATATTGTGAGTACCGGAAGCACTCTTCTGATGAACGGACTGAAAGAAGTGGAAGCCATTCTGAAAAGCGAAGCCGTGCTCATTGCCAACAAAAATCTTTCACCTACCAAAACCGACTTGCTCGATAAGCTGCTGTTTCGCATAAAAGCATACAAAAACGGACAGGGGAAAAAATATATTTTGCTGAATGCACCTAACGAAGCGCTACCCAAAATCATTGAATTGCTTCCCGGTATGCGATCACCAAGTATTCTGCCTTTGGCCGACAAAGGCTGGAGTAGTGTTCATTCTGTGATAAACGACGACGATTTCTGGGAAGTGATCGATGAATTGAAAATGGTGGGTGCCGAAGGTATTTTGGTTGTACCCATTGAAAAAATGATTCTATAAAAAACAATAACAAATCACGTGATATGAAAATCATCTCAAATCCTTCGCTTCGCCGATGGGAACGATTGGCTCAACGGCCGGCTCTTCGTCAAGAAAAACTGATAAAGACGGTACAAAAGATCTTTTCCGAAATTCGAAAAAAAGGTGATAAGGCCGTACTGAAATACAGTACGAAATTCGATTACCCATCACAAATTTCTTTCCCGGTAGAAAAAGAAATCATCGATAAATCTTCGGATGCTTTATCCGAACAACTGAAACGAGCTATTGATTTGGCAAAACACAATATCGAAATTTTTCATCTTGCACAACGTGAAGAGGTTCGCAAGGTAGAGACAACCAAAGGGGTTTTTTGTTGGCGCGAAAGCCGACCCATCGAAAAAGTGGGAATTTATGTACCCGGCGGCTCTGCCCCACTCTTTTCTACTGTGCTGATGTTGGCCATTCCGGCAAAAATTGCCGGCTGCAAAGAAATTATTCTCTGCACACCACCCAACGGCTATGGAGAAATTCATCCGGCTATTCTTTATACGGCAAATCTGACAGGAGTGAACAGAATATTTGCGGTTGGCGGCGCTCAGGCTATCGGCGCAATGACATTCGGCACGGAAAGCATTCCGAAAGTCGATAAAATTTTTGGCCCCGGCAACCAATATGTTACGACAGCAAAAATGGTTGCTTCGTTATACGGTACTGCCATCGATATGCCTGCCGGACCCAGCGAGATGCTGATAATTGCCGACGAAACCTGCAATCCTTCTTTTGTGGCTGCCGATTTGCTTTCGCAAGCCGAACACGGACCTGACAGCCAAGTCATACTGCTTTCTAACAATAAAAAAGTGGCAAAAGAAGTCAACGAAAAACTAGAAGAACAACTGTTTGCTCTGCCACGGAAAGAAATTGCCGAGGAAGCACTAAAAAATAGTCGCGCTATCGTTTTCGACACGCTCGAAGAATGTATGGCTTTCAGCAATTTCTACGCTCCGGAACACCTAATTCTTGCCGTAGAAAATCC
The DNA here is from genome assembly GCA_012798745.1 of Bacteroidales bacterium. Taxonomy (GTDB): domain Bacteria; phylum Bacteroidota; class Bacteroidia; order Bacteroidales; family Dysgonomonadaceae; genus Anaerorudis. The sequence goes on along the minus strand of JAAZMQ010000256.1, from coordinate 148 downwards.
CCATCTTTTGGCTCGCAAGGTGGTAAATGCCGGATCGGTTTTTCTGGGCAATTACAGTTGCGAAAGTGCGGGCGATTACGCAAGCGGAACCAACCATACATTGCCTACAAACGGTTATGCCAAAGCTTACAGTGGCGTTTCCCTCGAT
>JAAZMQ010000356.1 GCA_012798745.1 Bacteroidales bacterium | reverse complement strand
GGAAGCTCATCGAAATGCTAATACAAAAAGGACATGAATCCCCGCTTGAACATGCATCCCTTACCTTTGCCATAGACGGCGTAAGCAGGGCCTTGTCACACCAGCTAGTTCGTCACCGGATTGCCTCTTACTCCCAGAAATCACAGCGATACGTCGATGAAAAAGAGTTTAACTGGGTTATGCCTCCCTCGATAGACGAGAACCCGGCAGCAAGAAATATCTACTATGCGCAGATTGAGGCAATTCGACAAGCCTACGCATTGCTTTGTGCGGTAGTGCCGCGCGAAGATGCCCGGTATATCCTGCCCAACGCTTGTGAGACAAGCTTGGTTATGACTATGAATGCGCGCAGTCTATTACACTTCTTCCGGGTGCGTGGCTGCCAAAAGGCTCAATGGGAGATACGGCAGCTTGCCGGGATGATGCTTGAAGAGGTGCGCAAGGTAGCCCCAGTGCTATTTAGAAACGCTGGTCCGCCTTGTAAGACATGGGGAAAATGCCCCGAGGGAGAAGCAACGTGCGGCTTGCAGGGTTTAATGGACGAGGGGGATGAGGTATGACTGCGACTGCGCTGATCTACCGGATGATTATAAACGCTATCGCGGGTGAAAGCGAGTTAAACGAACAGCTGTATGAAACCTATGTCAAGGAGCAGCGGCTGCATGCGAGCATTGCAGAGATGCTGCAGGCGAAAAAGGAGAGTGCATGATGGACAAAAATTATATGGACGCAATCAGGGTGCTCAAAAACAATGAAAAAGCGCTTATGGAAACGGTTGCTATGTTTGCAAAATATAACGCGCTTTACTACACGGAATTGGTCAGACGCGGATTCAGCGAAGAGGCCGCATTGGAGCTTACAGGGGCGCACGGATTCGCATTAAGATGACAGATTCGGAGGAGGTGGCAAGATGAAATATAAACACATCACCCGGACAGTCCGCCCGTTGGCGACTTTAGGCGAGCTGATAGCGGACAAGCACCCGGAGCTGCACGAGGCCCTTAGCTATCACACTGCCCCGATCACCCTTGCCGCCTCCGATTATGAGGACGCGGGCTTGGAGGACTTGCGGCGGCTGATGGAGACACCGCCCAGGCCGGGGAGGGATGGCGAGTGAATAAGGACCAGCTGCGTCAACTGCGGCATCTGAAACGGGAGATCGAGCTGCTTCAAGACCAGATCATAAACCTAGAAAGCGAGATCGTCACCGATAAAGTGCGCGGCTCCGATCCAGAGTATCCTTACACTGAGAAGTCTTTTTACATCACCGGCTTTGCGCACGAAGAGCATGGCCGGAAAATGAAGCGGCTAAAGGAGCGGCTCCAGCGCCGGTTAGACGACCTGATGGATCTGGTGGTGGAGATAAACGAATTTGTCGAGGAGATAGATGACAGCCTGCTCCGGCAAATAATTATCTTGCGGCATGTGAACGGCCTGACGTGGGAGCAGGTAGCGGCACATATTGGGGGCGGGAATACGGGGGACAGTGTGAGGATGATGCATGATAGATTTTTGGAGGGCAAAAGATGATCTGGACGCTCTTTTATCGAAGTGTGGGGGCGAAAGGAGGGCGATAGCATGCTTGATATCGGACTATCAAAAAGCGATCTGTTAAAAGAGATCGGCACGAGTGAATTGACACCGGAGTTGATTGTGGACCTAATCGATAAAAACAATAAGGCTAT
>JAAZMQ010000255.1 GCA_012798745.1 Bacteroidales bacterium | reverse complement strand
TTCCTATGCGGGGCAATTTCACCCGCGGCATCTTCGCAAGTATATATACGAAATGGGACGGTTCGATGAGCGAAGCAGAAACCATCGATTTCTACAAGCAGTTTTACGAAACATCTCCTTTCGCCTTTGTTTCCGATGAACCCATCAGTCTCAAAGAGGTGGTAAACACCAATAAAGGATTGTTGCACATCGAATTTCACAACGGATACATTCACATCACCTCCATTATCGACAACCTGCTGAAAGGAGCATCCGGACAAGCCGTTCAGAACATGAACCTGATGTTTGGGCTGGACGAAAGCACCGGATTGAAGCTGAAAGGAAGTGCTTTTTAACAAACCGTTATTTTGAGAACAAAAACATAAACAAGAATGAATTTATTTGACGTATATACCCTCTGGAATATCGAACCCGTAAGGGCAAAAGGATGCCGTTTATGGGATAGAAACGGAACCGAGTACTTGGACTTCTATGGCGGACATGCCGTCATTTCCATCGGGCACACGCATCCCGAATATACCCGTATGCTCAAAGAACAAATCGACAAAATCGGTTTCTACTCCAATTCGGTAATCAACAGCCTGCAACAGGAAGTTGCCGACAAGCTGGGCGAGTTGTGCGGCTATCCCGATTATGCACTGTTTCTGTGCAATTCCGGAGCCGAAGCCAACGAGAATGCGTTGAAACTTGCCTCGTTTCATACCGGCAAAAAACGCGTCATCGCTTTCCGGGAAGCTTTTCACGGACGCACTTCAGGTGCCGTAGCTGTTACGGACAATCCCGCCATCCAATCGCCTTTCAACACCGGTCATGAAGTCACCTTTCTGCCGTTGAACGATATCGATGCCGTTGCCAAAGAGCTCGACAAAGGCGATGTGGCTGCTGTCATTATCGAAGGTATCCAGGGAGTGGCCGGAATATTTGCTCCCGACACCGAATTTCTCCAACAACTCGAAGTGATGTGTAAAAAAAATGAGACTGTGCTTATTCTCGATGAGGTGCAGTCGGGATACGGCCGAACGGGTAAATTCTTTGCCCATCAGTTTGCCGGCATCAAAGCCGACATCATCACCACGGCCAAAGGTATGGGGAACGGTTTCCCCATCGGAGGAGTCATCATTTCTCCGAAATTCAAACCCCGAAAAGGAATGCTGGGAACCACCTTCGGCGGGAATCATTTGGCATGTGCCGCAGCCATTGCCGTACTGAAGGTTCTCAAAGACGAATCGCTGATCAACAATGCCGAAGAAATGGGCGAGTATCTGCAAAAAGAACTTTCGGCGTGTCGAGGCATCGAAGAGATTCGCGGCCGCGGTCTGATGATCGGCGTACAACTCACACCGGATCAGTCGGAACTGCGCAATAAACTCTTGTTTGAAAGTCATATTTTTACCGGAGGAGCAAAAAACAACGTCATGCGCTTGCTCCCTCCCCTTTCCATATCGAAGAATGAAATCGATATTTTCATTCGGGAATTTAAAAAACATACAGAAAAATGAGAAATTTCACCTGCGTTGACGATATCGGCGATCTAAAAACCGCCCTCGAAAAGGCAACGTATGTCAAAGAGAATCCGTTTGCCGATCAGCAACTCGGAAAAAACAAAACGTTGTTGATGATTTTCTTTAACTCGAGTCTCCGTACCCGCTTGAGCACCCAAAAAGCTGGTTTCAATCTCGGCATGAACGTTATTGTGCTCGACATCAACCAGGGAGCATGGAAACTGGAGACCGAAAAAGGAGTAGTGATGGACGGAGACAAGACCGAGCACATCCTCGAAGCCATTCCCGTGATGGGATCGTATTGCGACATCATCGGTGTGCGCTCTTTTGCCCAATTCAAAAGCAAGGAAGACGATTACAATGAAGTTATTCTCAACCAATTTATTCAATACTCGGGCAAGCCTGTAATCAGCATGGAGGCAGCTACACGACATCCGTTGCAAAGCTTTGCCGACCTCATCACTATCGAAGAATACAAAAAAACACCCCGTCCGAAAGTTGTTCTCACCTGGGCTCCCCACCCCAAACCTCTGCCGCAAGCGGTAGCCAATTCGTTTTGCGAGTGGATGAACGCCACAGACTACGAGTTTGTGATCACTCATCCCGAAGGTTACGAACTGGACGAAAAATTTGTGGGCAAAGCCCGTGTGGAATACGACAAGGAAAAAGCATACAAAGATGCCGACTTCATCTATGCCAAGAATTGGTCGGCATATCGCGACCCCAACTACGGTAAAGTCATCAACATGGACAGGTCGTGGACGGTGGATGCGCGCAAAATGGCACTCACCAACAATGCCTATTTCATGCACTGCCTGCCGGTACGCCGCAACATGATTGTTACCGACGAAGTGATCGAAAGTCCGCAGTCGTTGGTCATCCCCGAAGCGGCCAACCGGGCGGTTTCTGCACAAACCGTGTTGAAGGAAATATTGAAGGACAACTACTTCAACTCTATTTTGTAAATACGGAAAAATGACAGTAAATACCCAATCATCGCACCCCGTTTCAGCTTCAAATCCCGTTTTGAAGGATATAGCCATTGTAAAAATCGGAGGAAACATCGTCGATAATCCCGAAGCACTGGAAACTTTTCTGGCCGATTTTCACCGGCTGGAAGGACGAAAACTGCTCGTTCACGGAGGGGGCGTGATGGCTTCGAAAATGGCAAAACAGCTCGGTATCGAAACAAAGATGGTGGATGGGCGGCGTATCACCGATGCCGAGACACTGAAACTGGTGACGATGGTGTATGCCGGTTGGGTTAACAAAAGCATCGTAGCCTCTTTGCAGAAGCTGGGATGCCATGCCCTTGGCTTGTCGGGTGCCGATGCCAACACCATCCCCGCCAAAAGGAGATCGCCCGAGCCCATCGATTTTGGTTTCGTGGGCGATCCGGAAGCAAACGACATCAATACGGATTTTATTTCCCTGCTGATCGAAAACGAGATAACGCCTGTTTTCTGTGCCATTACGCACGACGGCAACGGTTCTCTGCTCAACACAAATGCCGATACCGTTGCTTATTCGCTGGCTAGTGCCTTGTCAAAAAACTATCGTACCACCTTATATTACTGCTTCGAAAAAGAAGGAGTGTTGAAAGATGTCGACGATCCGCAAAGCCGAATCGCATCGATGAACAAAGCCGAATACGAAGTCTACAAAAACGAAGGAATAATCGCAGGCGGAATGATCCCCAAACTCGACAATTCGTTTAAAGCTATCGAAAACGGCGTTTCGGAAGTCATCATTCTCCATGCAAAAAATTTATTGACAAAGCAGGGAACGCGACTTAATCTCTGAGTCTCTGAATTTCATTCAACGCAACGGAAACGAAAAAACATTACGATCACACAAAAAAGAAAAGTTTTGGAAAGAACCGAATATAATCAATCTCTTTTTCCGGAAGGTACAGCTGCGGATCTTCTTCGTAAGCTGGTTTCTATTCCTTCTTTTTCTGGAGAGGAAAACCTTAGGAGCGATTTTCTGGAGACCTTTTTTGCAAAAAAAGGAATGCCAACGCAACGGATTGTCAATAACCTGATTGTTCGTCAGCCGCATCACAATGAAAAAAAGGTTACCCTTATGCTCAATTCGCACATCGATACTGTACGTCCGACAGCAGGTTACACTTTCGACCCGTTTAATCCTCCCCTTTCCGACACCCGGATATTCGGGTTGGGCAGCAACGATGCGGGCGCTTCCGTGGTATCGATGATCGCAACTTTTCTTCATTTCTACAATACAGAGCTGCCGTTTAACCTCATGCTGGTGCTTTCGTGCGAAGAGGAGAATTCCGGTCCCGACGGTATGCGGAAAATGTGGCCGGAAATAAAGGATACAGTAGATTTTGCCATTGTAGGCGAACCCACAGAAATGAAAGCCGCCATTGCTGAGCGGGGATTGTTGGTGATTGATGCCGAGGCTAAAGGCGTGAGCGGCCATGCGGCACTCAACGAGGGTGTGAATGCCATTTACATTGCCGTGGAAGATATCCACACGCTGCGTACGACAACACTCGACAAAATATCGCCGACGATGGGTGAAGTAAAACTCACGGTTACGCAAATCCATGCCGGCACGCAGCACAATGTTGTGCCCGACAGCTGCACTTTCGTCATCGATATTCGTCCGACGAATGTGTACACCAATCAAGAGATCATGGATATCCTGCAACCGAAAGTCAAGAGCGCACTTAAAGCCCGTTCGCTAACCAACAAAAGCTCGGCCACACCGCTCGACCATCCGTTGATGCAATGCGTGCAACAACTGGGCATCGAAACTTATGTTTCGCCCACCACGTCGGACTGGATGCGGATATCGTGTCCGGCAATCAAAATGGGGCCCGGCGAATCGGTGCGTTCTCATCACCCCGACGAATACGTCACAACGGAAGAGCTGAAGCAAGGAATTGCCGGCTATATCCGGTTTATTGAGGAATTGGCGAAAATCATTGTTGCCAATTAAAAACAATCAAAAACCAAAAACAATAAAACATACTGACAGCGAAGAACTGACAGTTTAAATCTGAAAAATCTATGGCAAAAATCTGGGATAAAGGCTTTGATGCCGACAAAGCGGTATCGGATTTTACGATTGGGAAAGACCGCGAACTCGATCTGCGACTGGCAAAATACGATGTCATCGGTTCGATGGCGCACATTAAAATGCTGGCAAAAATCGGTCTGTTGACAGCAGAAGAAGAAAATGTGTTACGCACCGAACTGGAACGTATTCTGGACGAAATCGAAAAAGGCAATTTCCGTCTCGACGACGATGTTGAAGATATTCATTCACAAGTGGAAGCCATGCTCACCGAAAAGCTCGGCGAAACGGGCAAAAAAATCCATTCGGGGCGTTCGCGCAACGATCAGGTGTTGGTGGACATCAAACTTTATCTCAAGGACGAAATTATAGCCCTGAAAAACGAGATCCTGCAGCTTTTTGAGCTGCTGCAGCAACTGAGCGAACGCTATAAAGACGTATTGCTGCCCGGCTACACACACGGACAGATCGCCATGCCTTCATCCTTCGGATTGTGGTTTGGAGCTTACGCCGAAACCTTGATAGACGACATGCATACGCTGGTTGCCGCATGGCGCGTTGCCGACCAAAATCCGCTGGGTTCTGCCGCAGGATATGGCAGCTCCTTCCCCCTCGACCGCGAAATGACTACCCGCGAACTGGGTTTTGCCACTTTGCACTACAACGTGATTGCCGCACAAATGGCACGCGGCAAAACCGAGCGCATCCTTGCCCAAAGCATGGCCTCCATTGCTTCCACCCTCAACAAGCTGGCAGCCGACAACTGCATGTATCTTTCCGGTAATTACGGTTTCATTTCGTATCCCGATAACCTGACCACCGGTTCGAGCATCATGCCGCACAAAAAAAATCCCGACGTGTGGGAACTCATACGGGCACACAGCAACCGACTCCAAAGCCTGCCCAATGAAATTGCCCTGATGACCACCAACCTGCCTCACGGTTATCATCGCGACTATCAACTATTGAAAGAAGTTCTTTTCCCGGCCATCGATACCCTGCACCAATTATTGCAAATGGCTCATTTCATGTTGCAACATATTTCGGTGAACAAAGATATCCTCTCCGATCCGCGCTACGATTATCTTTTCACGGTCGAAGAGGTCAACCGCCGCGTGCTTCAAGGTGTGCCTTTCCGCGAAGCATACCAACAAGTGGGGCACGAAGTAGAAAATGGTACATACAAAGCTAAAAAGGAAGTACACCACACCCATGCCGGCAGCATCGGCAACCTCTGCACCCAACAAATCAGGGAAAAAATGATGCAAACAGCCGCTCAGATCAAAGGGGCCGAAGAATGATTGTCATTTTGACCATAGCTATTCGATTTCGTTGAGCATAATCGGGAAAAACATGCCAAGATTTGTTCGAAAACCATTTCATTCTGTTCGTTCTGATTGGAATATAATTGAGAAAGAGGAAACAAAATAATATCCCGTGTTTGAAAAAAATAAATGTAAGCCCAATCCCAATGGATGGTGTAAGTCATGAATACGGGTTTATTTATTTTTTTATCAAAAAAGTTTTCACTCCAAAACGAGGCATAGAAATCTTCATTTCAGTAGAATAATGATTTTTCTTTATCGTTTTATTTTCTATAACATTTCCCCTTAAATCGATCTCATCTATAGAAGACAACGGGAAATCGAAAATAACTTTCTGCAACGAGTCATCCCCTTCCACATTAAACAAACGAATCACAATGCCATCATCCAAGATCCTTGCTGCACATATTTGATAACCCGCTTTTTGAAAATTAATCAAAGACTTCTTGCCCATAGCGGTTGTTGTATAGAATTCACATAGCAAAGGTTCGTTCCAGCAATCATTTTTCGTGGATACGCTTGCCTTATCCCATCTTTCACGGTGAGGAACTACGGCATATTTCACCTGCAATGGCCGGGTTATTTTATAGTTTACACCCCATAAACCTATCCCCGAATATTGTAGAGTTAATCCTAGCGGAAAGTTCTCTCCATAAGAATATGAGGTGGTGTGGTCGGAAAATAAAGCTAACGCATAATTACCTGTTGATTCCACCAAATCAACCCAACGAAGTATAACGTTATGTTTAATTTGATCCCAGGTCTGAAAAAACGTGTTATCCAATTTGCTTTCACAAACATCAAAGGGGGCATCTTTATAAAGACGAGGCGAAGATAATTCCGCAGGAAATAGAACATTTAATTTAAATCGATCATCGTAAAAAGCCCTACGATTTTCACGCCATTCCTCTCCTTGTTTATATTCCCCTATCCCGACATTATTTTTCCAGTGAATAGTAAGATCAAAATCTATACGATCCTGTCCTTGAACAATAGTTATAATTTGTGTGAAAGGATGCGAAGCAATTTCACCTTCTATTTTTACACTTTTGACCAAAAGGTTATCTCTTAATATATTTATTGTTGCCGGCGTATTGGTCGATGAATAAAATTTGCCTTCCTCATAAAAATATCCTCTTAGTTCACCAAAAGCCTTTTCACTTGTTTGTTTAACAAAATCCTTATTCCCCATTTTCTTTGCAATAAGGTTTTTAATCGTTCCTCCCCGCGAAGCATCAATTATTATTTTATACCGGTCATTCTCCATAACCCACTCGGAATCATTTAACTTCCTAATCCCCTGAGCCTTTTCCTCTTCCGAATTTTTCCTTAAAATCCGGTAAGTAGCATATCCGAAGGGAGGCACCTCGGCATGAAAAAATATTCGCATTTCCCCTTCTCCCTTTTCCGCCCAACAAACTATCTCTTTATCATTCACATCATTCAATTTAATATTCACATCGGCAAATTCTCGGGGTAACAAAAGACTTACCACTTCACTCCTTTTAACTCCTAAAGTATTATACACTTTTATATAACCAAGACTTGCAGAAGTTTTATTTCCTTTATTGAAAGAAAAACTCGCTTCTCTAATAATTTTATCGGCAACATCATTTGTGCTATCGGTCCATTTAGAAACCGCATCTGCCCACGTGCCATATTTATGTAATCGATTATACGGCACGATCCATGCATCATGATGTTGAGCCAACATTAAAGTTCGCCATGCTTCATCCAATTCATCCTGAGGGCATACATAATTATTTTCAATATTAGCTATCGTGGCCATTTTCTCGGCCATTACTATTTTATTCTCAGCAATCCGTACCTGTTGGGCTATTTTTTGTAAAATTTGGCTTCCCCACATCAAACCAACCAACACATCTTCTTGAGAAAAATGCCAATCATCGTCTGTTTTCCCGGCAGAAATATTTTCAAAATAATTTCTCCATGTCGTATAAATCGAATTATTCTTGATGTTCTCCCCTGTTCCTAACCACGGACCATTTTTCCACCCTGCATCCTGAAAGCACATTCCCACAGGATGTTCAATTCCATAATTAAAACAAGCATCGAGATAAGATTTCGAATTGCACCAAGCTTTTGTTTGCCAGGTAGAATTTTCTTCAAACTCTTCGCAAGCATACCTGGGCACTGTGAGTATAGAAGAACCATCTGATCCTATCCACTTTACTAACTCCCCACCATAGGCTCGAGTATATCCTCCCCAACATGTATTCGGATTCTTCAGGACAGCATATCTGAATCCGAATGATTTTAATATTTGCGGCATACAACCGGTAAAACACGGTTCTTCAGCCGAATAAGTAACAAACTCTATACGAGGAAAATGCTTGTGGATTTTCTCTATGCCATATTCAAATTGGCGAATAAGACTTTCCCCCGAAATATTATAACAATAAGGTTGAGCATAAGTAGGATTCGTAAATTCAATGCGCTTATTATTAGTAATTAAGGTTTTAAAATTATTATAAGCTTGCGGAGTACTCCTGCGAACGCTATCCCATGTTTCCGGTTCAATTTCCAAACAGATTTCCCACTCAGGATACCGTAGTATATTATCCACCATAAATTGTGTTTGCCATTCAAGTGGATAATGCCCATAAATTCCCCCATGATAACCATCAACAAAATAGGCTTGTTGAGCGTCGATGCTTGCACATATAAAATGTGTGGCCAATATGAGTATTCTGTAAAATCGATTCATTATGGATTTTGCAAACATGAAATTGTTTCGCGAAAATTCCGGAAACAACTTCATGTTTACTTCTTGGATTGTAAAAAATTATAATCCGCTGAAATCGACCTCTTCGAACACCAGCGAGGGGATGCGCCAGGAAGAATTCAATCGCGGATCATTACCCGTTTCGATGAGCGAATTCCAGAGCGAAATCATGTTGCCCGTGATATTCATCTCATTTATCGGTTGAGTCGGTTTTCCGTTTTCGATCAAGAACCCTTCAATTCCGTAGGAAAAGTCGCCCGTCGAACTGTTGCAGTTGCCCCCGTTGAATCCGGTAACCAAGATTCCGTTGTCCACCTTGGCAATCAGCCCGTTCAGATCGGTATTGCCCGGTTGAAGAATGAGAATGGACGGATCGGAAATGGTAGGTTCCATTTTCATCTTGTTGGCATAATATGTGTCAATGAAATAGGTCTTCAGCACACCCCTGTCGAAAACAACACGTGGTTGGGTTGCCACCCCCTCTCCGTCGAAATATCGTGCACCCATTGCACCGATGATATGAGGTTCGTCTTTCAACAAGAATTTGTCGCTCCCCACCTTTTCGTTCAATTTATTCAGCAAAAACGAATTCTTTTGTTGCAATTGTGACCCGTAAAGTGCACTAATCATCGGACGCAGCAATTGGGAGGAATTCAGCGGGTCGACCACCATTGTATATTCTCCCGATTTGGTTTTCTTTTGCCCAAGTTTGCGCAGCGTGCGCTCCAAAGCCTTTTGTCCGATACCTTCCTTAATGAGTTTATCCAAAAACAGGGACGATTCGTACCAGTAGGACGACGGTCGCGCTTCCCCTTCGTCTTTCACGGAAACACTGCACGAAAGCGAATACCATGAACTTTGGGTTTCTCCTTCGAAACCATTGCTGTGGATGCGGTAAGTAAAACTTTCGCTGTCATTGTACGCAGATTCCACCGAAATAATGCGCGGGTCCTTTCCTATGGCCTCATCACCGACAGCTTTTGCCAGCGCCACTTTTTTGTCGGGACTAACCGCCGGAAAGTTGGGGTCGTACAATTGCAGATCGGGTTTGCCCCCCTTATAATATCGCGAAGGATCGGGAAGCTGCCTGGCCTCATCTTTCGCCAGATAACGCGTGGCATCGATTCCGTTTTTTATAAACACTTCAAGTTCTTCCTTATTCAGGCGATTCGTAGAATACGTTCCGTAACGGCCGTCCACATACAGCGAAATGCCCATCACGCTTTCCGAAGCCTGTTGCAGGCGGTCTACCTTGCCGTCACGCAACTCGAACGAACTACTGGATCCGGTATACAAACTTACCTTCACACCTTGGCATCCGTTCTTCAGGGCATAATCCATAGCCCATTGAACCAATTTTTTATCGTTGTTTGATATCATAATTTCTTGATTTAACGAATGAATATTTGCACTTCAAAACCTCAACTTTCCCCTCCAACCGTCAGTTTGCTCACCAGTGCCGAAGGCATACCGCAGGTCACAGGACACGACTGCCCGTCTTTCCCGCATGTCCACGTACCGTTGTCGATTGTCGGATTGTTGGCAACCATCGTAATGTCGGCCAGCGCTTTCGGCCCGTTACCAATGATGTTGATATCTTTGATGGGCTGTGTGAGCTTACCATCTTCGATAAGGTAACCCGATTTCACGAAAAACGTAAAATCTCCTGCCCCGATCTGCACCTGTCCATTGGTAAATTTGTCCACAAAAATTCCCTTTTTCACGGAAGCGATAATATCGGCTTCAGTCATATTTCCCGCCTCCATATAAGTTGAGCGCATACGGGGAATGGGAACACATTTAAACGATTCGCGCCGTCCGTTTCCGGTAGAAGGAACGCCGTAGTAGTTGGCACTGATGCGGTCGTGCAAATAGCTGGTAAGTATGCCGTTCTTCACAATGTAGGACTTTTGGCCGTAAGTGCCTTCGTCATCGATATTTACGGCACCCCGATTGAACATGATGGTACCATCGTCCACCACATTGATGTGTTCGTTGCAAATCTTCTTATTCAATTGATCGGAGAAAATGGAAATATTTTTCCGGTTGAAGTCGGCCTCGAAAGCATGCCCGATTGCCTCGTGCAGCA
>JAAZMQ010000254.1 GCA_012798745.1 Bacteroidales bacterium | reverse complement strand
TTTCCCTATACCGGGAAAAAATTCTTTTTTTTCTTTCATGTTTTTATTGTTTTAAGTAAGTGAATGTATCATGTATACTATTTTGTTTTTATCCGATTTCCGAAGTCAGCCGGCTCTTCCACTGTTCATAAGCGGATTGGTATTGCAACCGGTTTTTTGCATCGGGCTCTACCGTCATGATTTTCTCCAGAGATGAAAAAGCTTCTTCAGTCGAGGAATATATCCCTGCACCTATGCCGGCTGCTTTGGCCGCACCGGCTGCACCATCGGTATCGTACAACTCGATGACAGCGTCGGCGACACCGGCCAGCGTATCACGAAAAACCGGACTGAGAAACATGTTGGCATTGCCCGCACGAATCACGCTGATCTCCATCCCCATGGCTTCCATGATCTCCATGCCGTACTTGAACGAAAAAACAATGCCCTCCTGAGAGGCCCTCAAAAGATCGGAAATGGAATGGATATTGAAATTGATGCCGTGAAAAGAGCAGCCGATGTCTTTGTTCTCCAAAATGCGTTCCGCTCCGTTCCCGAAAGGAATCACCGAAAGTCCTTTTGCACCAATGACCGATCGCGAAGCCAATTCGTTCATGTCGGGGTAGGAAATTCCCTCGCGCATCATGTTGCGCTTGATCCATGAATTGAGAATACCCGTGCCGTTGATGCACAGCAAGACGCCAAGCCGCGGCTCTTCGGGCGTGTGATTCACATGGGCAAATATATTGATTCGTGAAAGCGGATCGTAATTGACTTCTCCCAATACGCCGTACACCACACCCGACGTGCCTGCCGTGGAAGCAATTTCTCCGGGATTGAAGACATTCAGCGAAACGGCATTATTGGGCTGATCACCGGCACGGTAACTCACCGGCGTACCTTCTTTCAGCCCCAGCTCTGCCGCTGCTTCGGCAGAAACGGTTCCCTGTGTTTCGAATATCGGAACGATATCGGGCAGAAGCGAGTAATCGAAACCGAAATACTTCATCACATCTTCCGATATCCGGTTTTCCTTGAAATCCCAGAAGATCCCTTCCGATAAGCCTTCGATCGTCATGCCGATAGTGCCGGTCAGCTTCATGGCAATATAATCTCCGGGTAGCATGATTTTATAAATCCTGCGGTAAATTTCCGGCTCGTTGTCTTTTACCCAGGCCAATTTCGAAGCCGTGAAGTTACCCGGAGAATTCAGCAGATGCGACAATGCCTTTTCACGACCTATCGCCTCAAATGCCTTTTCACCATAAGGAACAGCACGACTGTCGCACCAAATGATGGAAGGACGAAGTACGCGCAAATCTTTGTCCACAACAACCAACCCGTGCATCTGCCACGAGATGCCGATGGCTTTGATCTCTCCGGCATTGACACCGGATTTTTTCATCACGGATCGATGCGCATGCTTCAGGTTTTCCCACCACATCTCGGGATTCTGTTCCGCCCACCCCGGTCGTGCCGCATAAATGGGCATCTCCGTCTTGGGCGAATAATCCGATGCCGCAATCTTTCCGCTCTCGGCGTCAACCAAACAGGCTTTAACCGAAGAACTGCCTATATCGTATCCCAATAAATACATGTTGCGTAAATTTATAATTTTATTTGAGTTAACATATTCCTGTTTCAATTTCGTTGCGTATGACGGCCATCATTCCATCGATTTGTGCTAAAGCAAACATCCTTCCCAAAAAAGAATACCCCGGATTATATTCTTTTTCAACGTCATCAAGCATGAGTTTTCCATGATCTACCCGCATAGGAATAGCGGGGTTTTCTTTTTCGAAAATCCGGATTACCTCAATGAGAGCCGCCCTTCCTCCAAGAGGCGAAGCCTCCATGAAATCGCCATTTTCTTTAATTTCCGTACTTC
>JAAZMQ010000253.1 GCA_012798745.1 Bacteroidales bacterium | reverse complement strand
GATATTTTTCCATTAACATTTTAAATGCAAGGGTATTACCACAAACTATTTCTTGTATGAGTTGTTCTTCTTCCATGTACACTTTCCTGCGTTTAATACATTAGACAGCAATAACATCGTTTTCCTATGGTATAATTTTTTAATTCATGCGCAATTTCATTAAAAAAATTGAAATGCAAAACACTTTATCGTTTTTATCTGTATTTTTATTCTAAATTTGCATGAAAAGTTTAGAACGATTATAATTAGCAATGAAAAAAATATCCATTTCTTTCATCGTTTTAGTGACTGCTGCAATAAAAGTTTTTTCACAGATATGTCCGGCAACGGAAATAAGAGCTGTTTGGTTGACAACAAATTACAACCTAGATTGGCCCAAGAACACACTCAGCGTTGACGCTCAAAAAAATGAGCTTATTCAACTATTGGACGAATTGAAAAATCTTAATTTCAACATGGTGCTTTTCCAAACTCGTACCAATGGTGAAGTATTGTATCGATCGCAAATCGAGCCAATGTACCGGAGCATAGCTAAAAATTATGGAGGGGAGGCGTTTGACCCGTTGGCTTTCGTGATAGAAGAATGCCATAAGCGCGGAATGGAATGCCACGCATGGCTCATAACTTATCCATTAGGTTCACGGAATCATGTCAAAAGTCTAGGCAACACATCGGTAGTAAAAAAACATCCACAGATTGTTACTTTATATAAAAACCAATGGTATCTTGATCCCGGAAATCCCAAAACAGACGATTATTTGCTATCCATCGTGAAAGAAATCGTTACCAACTACGACGTGGACGGCATTCATTTCGATTATATCCGTTATCCGGCCAACTGCACTAACTTTTTTGACCAATCGGAATATAATCGTTATGGAAAAAGCCAACCACGCGACAATTGGCGCAGAAGCAATATCAATCGTTTTGTAGGGAAAGTATACGACCGGGTAAAAAGTATAAAACCATGGGTTATGATAAGCAGTTCGCCTGTGGGTAGATACCGCCCTCTTTTCCATAATCCCAACGATGGATGGACGGCATACAACAGCGTATATCAAGATCCTATTCAGTGGCTAAATTCGGGTAAACACGATGCTATTTTCCCCATGATGTATTATCGCGACAAACTTTTCTACCCCTATCTCAACGACTGGGTAGAAAATAGCAAGGGACGTTTTGTCGTACCGGGATTGGGTGTTTATCAAATTCAAGAATTGGGGTGGCAACAAAAAGACATTATTGATCAGATGGAATACACACGAAAAAAAAACGCATCCGGAAATGCATTTTTTCGCACCGAACATGTGTTGAAATATAATCGTGACCTCCTTCATGAAATAAACAATGCATATTATCGTTATCCGGCTAAATTGCCGCCAATGACATGGTTATCGGATACTTTACCTGCCCCCCCTCTTGACTTACGAGCCGAGAAAACAGCAAACGAATTTCAACTTCGATGGAAAATAAAAGATCCTACGGCACGGGTTACCTACAATGTGTATCGTACCAAAACCGATAATCCGGACTTCAACAACGGAACCACTCTCCTTGCCACAGGATTAAGAGAACCCATTTTCACCTATTGTCCTCCGGAAGATGACCAAGCGTATTACTATTTCATCACTGTATCCGACTCCTTTCATAACGAAAGTAAACCATGTGTTCCTGCATTTTTCTGGCATTCCGAAACCATCAAATAAAACCCAACCTTATAAAATAAACAAAGAATAAAAAGGAAATATCATAAAAAAGAAATATTTTTGTACTATGGATAATGCAAAATTAAGAAAACAGGTGAAAGATAAATTTATGGAATATTTGACGCTCCATAAATATCGAAAAACACCTGAACGCTTTGCCATCCTCGATCATATTTATTCCACAAAAGGACATTTCGATATAAATTCATTATATAAATCCATGATCGATATAAATTTTCGTGTGAGTAGAGCTACATTATACAACACCATTGAACTGCTACTCGATTGCGGATTGGTAGTAAAACATCAATTTGGAGGTAATGTCTCTACATACGAACGAGCTTATGGAAACGATAATCACAGCCATTTAATCTGCATATCGTGCGGCAATGTTCAGGAAATAAAAGATGGTAATTTATTTACACACAATCAACAAAAAAAGATCAAAAAATTTACTGTACACTACTACAGCATGTATATTTACGGCATTTGCAACAAATGCAGCCAAGAAAAGAAAATGGAAATAAAAAAACTTGCCTCAAAAATAAATGGCGAGTAATCTTCAAGCAAAAACAACACTAAAGAAGTAAGATAAAAACAATGAAAGTAGATGTAATTTTAGGCCTTCAATGGGGTGATGAAGGCAAAGGGAAAATTGTGGACGTACTAACCCCGAATTATCAAATCGTGGCGCGTTTTCAGGGTGGTCCCAATGCCGGCCACACATTGGAATTCGAAAATCAGAAATACATACTGAAATCCATTCCTTCGGGTATTTTTCAGGAAGGGAAAATAAATATCATAGGTAACGGAATGGTTGTCGACCCCGCCATGTTCAAACAAGAAACAGAAACGCTGGAAGCTTCAGGTCACCAACTTACCGATAAACTTTATATTTCAAAAAAGGCACATCTTATTCTGCCTACCCATCGCCTTCTGGATGCCGCCTCAGAAAAAGAAAAAGGAAATTCCATGATCGGAACTACCGGTAGAGGCATCGGGCCCGCCTATACAGATAAAGTATCCCGAAACGGATTGCGAATAGGCGATATATTCCACAATTTTGAAGAAAAATACCGAAAAGCTACCGATCGACATAAAAAAATGTTATCCCAATATTCAATTGAATATGATCTGGAAACACTTGAAAAAGAATGGTTCGCAGGTATAGAAAAACTAAAAACATTCAATATCATCGACAGCGAGCACTTTATTAATAAACGCCTGGACGAAGGAGATAAAATATTGGCAGAAGGTGCACAAGGTTCCATGCTGGATATCGATTTCGGAACGTATCCTTTTGTGACCTCATCCAGCACTATTTGTGCGGGTGCGTGCACAGGTTTGGGCGTGTCGCCACACAAAATCGGTGAAATTTTCGGCGTTTTTAAAGCGTATTGTACACGCGTAGGTGGCGGACCATTTCCTACTGAATTAACTGACGAAACCGGGCAGTTGCTTCGCGACAGGGGATGGGAATACGGCTCGGTAACCGGCCGTCCTCGCCGTTGCGGTTGGATTGATTTGGTGGCACTTCGCTACACCATCATGCTAAACGATGTTACCAAACTGGTGATGATGAAAAGCGATGTGCTGGATACGTTTGACACCATCAAGGCTTGCGTCGCCTATGAAATCAACGGGAAAAAAATAAAAGATCTTCCGTTCGATATCTCGGAGAACATTAAACCCGTGTATGTTGAATTGCCGGGCTGGAAAACCGATATGACAAACATAAAAACGGAAGACGCATTCCCCAAGGAATTCAATTCGTACTTATCTTTCCTCGAAAAAGAACTGGGTATACCTATCGCTATTGTTTCGGTGGGGCCAAACAGGGCTCAAACCATTATCCGAAAATAAAGTTAAATGATATCCCAACAATATCCTTTTTTTAAAAAGCATCGAGTTGAACTTTTCGATATAAAAGGCGTTATATAAAGTAAAAACAACGTATTAAATTTATTTTCTTGATATGATAATCTGGATTTTATTTATCGCTATAGCCCTTGCAAGCTATATTGTATCGGCCACTTTGCAGCAACGATTCAATAAATACTCAAAAATTCCTCTCGGCAACGGGATGACGGGACGTGATGTAGCCGAAAAAATGCTGCATGATCACGGTATTTACGACGTACAAATCACTTCCACAAAAGGAAAACTCACCGATCATTATAATCCGCTTAACAAAACGATAAACCTCAGCGAAGGAGTTTATTCGAGCAGCAGTGTGGCAGCGGCTGCCGTTGCGGCTCATGAAACCGGACATGCCGTACAACACGCCATCCAGTATGCTCCTTTGAAAATGCGTTCTGCTTTAGTGCCGGTAGTCACGTTCACCTCGCGATGGGTAACGTGGGTGCTTTTGGGCGGCATCATTCTTATCCAAACCTTTCCTGCCCTCATCTGGATCGGAATAGCCATGTTTGCCATGACTACTTTGTTTAGTCTTATCACATTACCCGTTGAGATAAACGCTTCACAGCGGGCATTGGCATGGCTGAACCATGCAGGAATAACCGATGTAACAAATGAGGCACAAGCTCGCGATGCATTAAAGTGGGCAGCTTACACCTATGTGATCGCAGCCCTCAGCTCGCTGGCAACCCTTATTTATTACATATTAATTGCTTTAGGAAGCAACAGAAGATAGAAACATCATCAGTGGAAATAAGCATTCAAAAAGACGGCGGGATTTTGCCGTCTTTTTTATTCCCTTTTTGTTTAAAAATACGAAAACAATTATCTTTACAGTTCTTAAAAAAAGAAAACAAAAAACTATGTACGAAAAAATGCAAAAACACCTGCAAGAAGAATTAACTGCCATTAAAGATGCAGGACTTTACAAAGATGAACGCGTGATTGTAACTCCGCAAAAAGCAGAAATCAAAGTAAAATCGGGTCAGCAAGTGCTGAATTTTTGTGCCAACAACTATCTGGGACTATCAGCAAGTCCGCAATTGATAGAAGCTGCAAAAAAAGCTCTTGACGAAAGGGGTTACGGCATGTCGTCCGTACGTTTCATCTGCGGCACACAAGATCTTCACAAAGAACTAGAAGCACGCATCAGTAAATTTTTCGGAACAGAAGACACCATTTTGTATGCTTCGTGTTTTGATGCCAATACAGGCCTTTTTGAATCCCTTTTCACCGAAGAAGATGCCATCATTTCAGATAACCTCAATCACGCATCCATCATCGACGGTGTACGCTTATGCAAAGCAAAACGCTATCGCTACGCCAATACCGATATGAGCGATCTGGAAGAAAAACTAAAAGAAGCCCAATCGCAACGTTTTCGTATTATAGCCACAGACGCTGTTTTTTCAATGGACGGCAATGCAGCTCCCCTCGATAAAATTTTGGAATTGGCTGACAAATACGATGCTCTTGTCATGGTGGACGAAAGTCATTCGGCAGGTGTGGTGGGAAAAACAGGACGTGGACTCACCGAAGTGTACAATTGCAGAGGCAAGGTAGACATTATCACCGGCACACTGGGAAAAGCCTTTGGCGGTGCCATCGGCGGATTTACTACAGGGCGCAAGGAAATCGTTGAGATGCTGCGTCAACGATCAAGACCCTATCTTTTCTCCAATTCCATTCCACCTATGGTGGTAGCTGCCAGTATCAGAATGTTCGATATACTGGAAAAATCGAACGAATTACTGGATAAGCTGCACGAAAATGTGAACTATTTTGTGACCAAAATGAAAGAAGCCCGCTTCGACATCAAACCCACACAATCGGCCATTTGCGCCGTAATGCTCTACGATGCTCGTCTTTCACAGGAATTTGCCGCAGAACTGCTTGATGAAGGCATATATGTAACCGGATTTTCTTATCCTGTCGTGCCCAAAGGTGAAGCACGCATCCGTGTTCAAATTTCGGCAGGACACGAACTTGAACACCTCGACAAAGCCATCGCTGCTTTCATAAAAGTAGGAAGGAAACTGAATGTGATAAAATAAATTTTTCTAAAAAAAGCTATTCCCAAAAACTAATCAACGATTCATAAATTATGAAAGCACTGGTAAAATTACGCCCCGAAAAGGGCATTTGGATGGAAGACGTTCCCGTACCCTCACTGGGTGTTAACGATGTACTTATCAAAATCAAGAAAACCGCCATTTGCGGTACCGATCTACACATTTATAAATGGGACGATTGGTCGCAAAAAAACATCAAAACTCCTCTGGTTATCGGTCACGAATATGTTGGCGAAATCGTGGATATGGGTAGAGGTGTGGAAAATCTGAAAATCGGCGACCGTGTCACAGGTGAAGGGCATATTGCCTGCGGACATTGCCGCAATTGCAGGCGGGGTAAACTACACGTGTGCGAAAACTCTATCAGCGTAGGCGTTAATCGCGACGGAGCTTTTGCCGAATACCTTTCGCTACCGGCAGCCAACGTAGTTAAACTCGATCCACGTATTCCCGACGAAATAGCTGCCATAATGGATCCATTTGGAAACGCTACCCATACAGCACTGGCTTTCCCTGTTCTGGGCGAAGATGTGCTTATTACCGGCGCAGGTCTCATCGGCAATATGGCCACCGCCATCTGCAAGTTTGCAGGGGCACGCTACATTGTTGTGAGCGACATGAGCGAATATCGGTTGAATATCGCCAAAAAAATGGGAGCCACCATCACCGTAAATCTATCGAAAGGCGAAACTATCGGCCAAGCCGTAAAAGATTTGAAAATGCGCGGATTCGATGTGGGATTGGAAATGTCGGGGGCACCGGCTGCTTTCTGCGATATGATTAATCACATGTACAACGGATCCAAAATAGCCCTACTTGGCATTTTGCCGAATACCACAACCGTAGATTGGAACACCATAATCTTTAAAGCACTCACTTTAAAAGGTATTTATGGACGCGAAATGTGGGAAACATGGTATAAAATGGAGCAAATGCTCATTTCCGGACTCGATCTTACACCTGTCATCACCCATCGTTTTAGCATTGACGATTTCCAGAAAGGATTCGATGTAATGGAAAGTGGGCAGTGCGGAAAAGTAATTCTGAATTGGGAATAACCGGCTTTTTTCATTCTCTATTTGCCATCGCAGCAAACTTTAAGCAAACAGGCTTATCCAAAAGAATATCCTGATTTGTGTCGGTTAATAAACCGGTTTGGTTATCGATGGCAAATACTTGAATTTTATTATCGTCGCGACTAGCCACAAGCAGCAATTTACCGTTAGGAGTAATTACAAAATTACGCGGATGACGGGCCGTAAGCTGATAACCCACTCTGGTAAGCTTCCCATCATTGGGGTTAATCGAAAAAATGGCTATTCCGTCAGCCTTCAAACGATTAGAAGTATATAGGAATTTACCGTCGGGCGAAACATGAATATCGGCACTTCCGCGTGCACCTGCTGTATCCGAAGCAATGGTCTGTTTCATTTTGAGATACCCATCGTTGTAGTCATACACAATTACTTTCCCCGATAATTCGCCAAGCAAGTAAACATAATTTTCGCCGGGATGAAAATCAAAATGCCTGGGACCTGTTCCCGGAGGGGTAACAAATGCTATAAGCGTACTCTCCGAAATAGAGGGTTGTCCCTCGAAAACAGCCTCCATTGTTTCCATACGATATATTTTATCGGTACCTAAATCAGTGGCAAAAAAATATCTACCGTCAGGTGAATACCGCACACAATGCACATGGGAACTTTTCTGACGAATTGTATCTGTTCCTGATCCTTTAAACTGAATCAGAGAAATCAATTCGCTCAACCCACCGTCATTTCTTACCTGGAAAGAAGAAATGCTCCCACCGCCATAATTAGCTGTATGTACATTCTTTCCCTTTTGATCGATCGTAATGTAACAAGGACCCGCACTTTGTGTACTCTGTGAATTAATCAGGGCAAGCTGTCCCGTTTTTTTATCGAACGAAAAAGCATGAGCCATGCCATCTCCCTCAGCATTTTCACCCACCGAATACACAAATTCTTCATCAGGGCTTAAGGTAAAATACGAAGGATTGGAAACTTCCGTCATGGAAACCTCTTCACTTTTCCCTGTTTCGGTGTCGAATCGATAAACGTAAATACCTTTGCTCCCCTTTTCGGAAGTATACGTACCTACCAAGAGATACATTTCACCGGTTTGCGGAACCTCTATAACCGCTTGCTGAGCTTTATCCGAAGTTTCTTTTCGATTCTTTTTCTCGGTGCACGAAAACAACAAAACAAT
>JAAZMQ010000350.1 GCA_012798745.1 Bacteroidales bacterium | reverse complement strand
CTTTCCGTCGAGCGGGAGCCGTATCCATTTTGTGTTTCGGTCCCTGCGGCGCATCGTTCCAAGCCCCATTGGAATTGTACCACAAAATGACATCGACACCCTTCGACTGCGCATAGGCAATCAGCGAGGGCATGTTCTCGTAACCGATCTGTTTATCCCATAACGCATCGATCAGGATATACTCATACCCCATCGCCTCCGCCAAATCGATAAACGTCTGCTGATCCTTGTAATTGCAACTCGCATCCTGCCACAAGATCCAGCTCCACGTGCTGCGTCCGGGCGTAAAGGGCTGCGAAGGCTCATACCGCGGTTCCACTCCGTTACATGCCGAGGTAGTCTCCACGATCGGCTTCAGCGTTTCGCCCACTGTCAGGGTTTTCCACGAAGTGAGCAACGGTAACGCAGCAGTAACGGTAGCGTCGCCTATCCCGCCGTTCTCACCTTTCATCGGGAATTCAACGGTATACAACCCTTCTGCCGTTCCCTCGCTCAACCGCGTGCCGGCATACTTGCTGCTCACACCGGTTTCCGAAATCAGCACCCAACCGTCGTTCCCCACATGAAACAACGCCGGAAAAGTGTATCCCAGCCCATAACGCGAAGGCGTTCCCACCGGTTCTTCCACCGTATATTCTTCTTCAT
This sequence comes from Bacteroidales bacterium, assembly GCA_012798745.1. GTDB lineage: Bacteria > Bacteroidota > Bacteroidia > Bacteroidales > Dysgonomonadaceae > Anaerorudis. The sequence goes on along the minus strand of JAAZMQ010000350.1, from coordinate 5,873 downwards.
AACTCGGTTTTGATTTCATCCAGCCGCTGCCCGCAGGGGCTTGCGGCGTAATAAAGGTGGTCGTACCGGCGGGAAAATCAAATCCCGTCCGTTCGCGATAAATCGTACAGCGGCACTTATCCTTCGAGCGAATGCGGTAGGCAAGCGCAATCTCGTTATCCGCCACCCGAAAAATCACATCCAGCGAATCGTTTCCGGTGTTGGTATACGTAACTGTGAGTTCGTTAGCCACATAATGCACCCGGCTAACCTTGCCGTGAGGCAGCGTATACGTTTCGTCCACTTGTCGTGTCGCGCTGCCGGCATAACGCAGATTTGTCGCAAAATCGCCAATTGAGGTCTCCAGTCCCAGCGGCGAACGCTCCAGCAGGGTCTTGCCGCGATATTCCACTTCATACTCCGACGCTCCCGCTTCCTGCGTCAATTTTACCTTCAGCGCTCCGTCGGGACTACACACTTCTTGTGCAACCATACCTTCCATAAAGAAAAAGCAGAACAATAACGCATAAAATCCTTTCATCATCACGTATTTTTTATTTCAGTAAGCGTATTTCAAAAACCGACGACGTTACCTCCCCTCCGGCAGGTTTAAAAACAACCGTATGTTCCCCACTCTTCAATGGGGGAAGAGCATACGTCAACCGCACAAAATCGTCATCGATCGGTTCCACTTTCGGTTCGCCCTTCAACTCCTCGTCATCGACCAGGATAAGCGACCGATTCGCCTCACTTTTATGGTGTACAATAGCAAGATAAGAAGCCGGCTCTTCTGTTTTCATGCGGTAACCAAACCACCCTTTTGCTTTTCTGAAATGCCGGTTGTTGATGTCTCCCGTTTCCGAATCTTCATAGCGAATGAAATGGTCGGATTCCGACTGCTGTTCGCCGGGATAAATCACATCGAGTGTTCGGTTTTCTATCTCGTCATATAGGTTTTGGTATAAAGTATTTGCTTGCTGCAACATATCGTACTGCTCGCGCTCGGTCTGCGGAAAATAAATAAGATAACGTTGGTTGTGCAACGCATAAAACGGAATAAACTCCATGTTCTTCTGTGCGGGGAACGTCTCCCCTGTATACACAAACCGCAACCCCTCGTCATTCGTTCTGAGCAACGAACTTTCAATTTCGGCCGGCGTACCGATAAAGGCAGGGATTTCACTCAGGGGAATCAACTTCCCGTGCGCAATATGCCCCCCTCGGCTGTCGTCGGCATACAGTCCTTTCAGATCCTCCGTACCCATGGGCGCAGCCAACACAATGGGACCGTATTGAAATGCATAGTACGGACGTTTGTCGGGCAACTGCACCAAATTGACCTGCAAAGGCAAACGCAACACCACGTTGTCACCCTTCTTCCACTTTCGTTCCAGCGTCAGGTATTCGCCCGTTACGGCCCCGTAGCCAAGCCATTCATCGTTAACGGATACTTCAATTTTTTCGGGCTCCTTCACCCACGAAGGAATCCGCAGTTTCAATGCCAACTTCTTGCTCTCCGCTTCCTCAAAGGTAAAATTCATTGTTCCATTGTTCGGAAAACGCGTATGCTGCGCCAACACCAACCCTTTTTCCTTCCACGTCAGGCGCGACGGTATAAAAAGATTCACATACAACGCATCCTTGTCGTGCGCATAGATCAATTCGCCGTATTTGGCATGATTCTCCAACCCCGTTCCCACACAGCACCAGAAACTCGTTTCCGGCTGCGAATACACGCGATAATGTCCCGGACGCATCGGCGTGAAATACACAAAACCGCCCCGCTCCGGTTCTTCCGACGAAAGGATATGGTTAAACAGCGCCTTCTCGTAATAATCCATCAACTGCACCTGCGGCGTACTTTTATACAGCATCTTCGTCAGTCGCAACATGTTGTAGGTATTGCACGTTTCGGGACCCTGCACATCCTCGATCATCGCACCGAAATCGTCCAGCGGATTGAAATGCTCCCTCACACTGTTCCCGCCGATGCACACCGAGCGGTTTTCGGTCACCGTTTTCCAGAAAAAACGGGCAGCTCTATCCCACTCCGCATTATGCTCGTCGTCGGCAATGCGTTTATATCCGATCACTTTAGGAATCTGCGTATTGGCATGCAAACCCGTCAAGCTGTCTTTTTCCTGTATCAACGGACGCAGTATTTTTTGGTGCGAAAAGCGGTGCGCCAGCTGCAGGTATTTCTTGTCGCCGGTAATTTCGTACACCGCAGCAAACACCTCGTTCAGCCCGCCGTGTTCGCTCTTCAGCATCTCCTGCATCTGCTCGTCGCTCAACCCCGCCGTAATGCCCAACATCCAGTCGGTATATTTCACCAACATCTCCAACGCCTGCCGACTTCCTGCATGCGTGTAAGCATCCAGCAAACCGTTGTAGGTCTTATGAATATTGTACAGCGGCACCCATTTGCCGTTCAGGTCGAACGAACTCGCCCGTATATCGCCTCGTTTAATCTCTTCCCACAACGCCAAGCTCCCGGGTGTCCCCCCGATGAATCCCGTACCCACCTGATCCTGACACCGTTTCAGCTCATCGAGAAAATAATCCAGCCGCCGTTTCACTTCCGCATCTCCGGTCGCTGCATACATCATCGACAATGCCGAAAGGTAATGCCCGCCGATGTGACCGTCCAATCCCGTATTTTCCCAGTTGGGATACGACGGCGCCTTGGGCTGAAGTCCGGCCTCCCGCAAAAAAGGCGAAAGCAGCCGATCCGGCTCCAACGTCAACAAATACCGCAAGTCGGTTTGTTGAGCAGAAAGAAAAGGGCTCTCCAATAACCGAACTTGATCAAGAGAAAATAAATCGACCTGTTGCCTGGTTTGTGCCGTTAACGGAAATACGCATAATGCGATCCATACTAACGAAACGAAGTTCTTCATTGGTTTGCCCTTTCCTTTTCTTTTGTAATTTATAATCTATGATTCGTACTTTATACTTTGTACTTTGTACTTTGTAAATTGTACTTTGTAATCTTTGTAATCTTTGTAATCATTGACGTATATCCCTGAAGTAAAAAAAACGAATTTTACTGATTCCTTTCTTAAGGGAGGATAAATAGTCGATGAATACTCAATGTTTTGTAAGGATATTCTCGGTAAAATTACCGATTTCCAGGTACCGTTTGTACAGTTCGGCATATTTTACCGCATTCACGGCATCCGGCGCATATTCGCGGTCGAATCCCGGGTTCATCGCAGCCTGGGCATCCTCAACCCGCTTGTAAAAACCTGCTGCCGTAGCGGCAAACATGGCTGCGCCCAATGCACACGCCTGTTCCGTACGGCACACCTTGATCGGCATGTTCAGCACGTCACACAGCGTCTGCATCACAAACGGTGACTTCAACGGAATACCTCCGATGCCGATGATGTTGTCGATCCGCACCCCTTCCTTGCGCATTTGTTCCACGATAGCTTTTGAACCAAAAGCCGTCGCCTCCACCAATGCCTTGAAAATCTGCGGTGCCAAGCTGCCCAGCGTCAATCCCGTGATCGCACCCGTCAGCTCCTGGTTGGCAAACGGCGTGCGTCGCCCGTTCATCCAGTCCGTAGCCACAATCGTGCTGCCGTTGTCCGTCAACTTCACGGCCTCCGCCGTCAATGCGGGAATAATCCGGTCGACCGTTTCCCTGATCAGCTTCTTCTTCGTTTCTTCATCCAAGAGCGTGCTCTCCGACACGATATGATGCAGCGGAAATTCCAGCACCCGTTTAAACCAGGCATACACGTCGCCGAAAGCCGACTGTCCGGCTTCCAGCCCGATCATTCCCGGGATCACCGACCCGTCCACCTGACCGCAGATACCTGCGATAAGCTTATCGCCCATTTCTTCGTAGGAAGCCACCATAATGTCGCAGGTCGAAGTACCGATCACCCGAACCATCGTATACGGTTCGATGTTGGCTCCCACCGCTCCCATGTGGCAGTCGAAAGCACCGCCGGCCACCACCACGTCGGTAGTAAGCCCCAGCCGCTTCGCCCATTCTTCCGTCAGATGCCCCACCGGCACGTCGGCCGTGAAGGTCTCCGTGAACAACCGGTCGCGAAAACCCGACAACAACGGATCGAGCGCCGTCAAAAACTCCTCGCTCGGCAGTCCGCCCCACTTCTCGTTCCACATCGCCTTATGTCCGCAAGCACACCGGCTGCGCACAATATCTTTCGCCCGTTTCACACCCGTGAGCAGTGCCGGCATCCATTCGCAATGTTCTACGATCGAATAAGCCGCCCGGCGCACCTGCTCGTCTTCGCGCAAAATGTGCAGCGCTTTCGACCAGTACCACTCCGAAGAATACACCCCGCCGCAATAAGCCGTGTAGTCGATCTCCCACCGTTTGGCCAGCGCGTTGATCTCGGCCGCTTCCTTCACGGCCGTATGGTCTTTCCACAACACGAACATGGCGTTGGGATTCTCGGCAAACTCCGGCAGCAAAGCCAACGGAGTACCTTCTTCGTCGGTAAACACCGGCGTACTGCCTGTGGTGTCGAAAGCAATACCGATCACATTTTCGGCTACCTCTGCCGGACACTTCGCCAGGCATTCCTTCACACTCGCTTCCAGCACCTCGATATAATCGAGTGGGTGCTGACGATATCGGTTCTTGGCCGGATTACAGTACTTGCCTTCCGCCCATCGGGGGTAATACTTTACCGAAGTGGCGACTTCCTCACCCGTGCGCGCATTTACCAGTATCGCACGGGCCGAGTCGGTGCCGTAATCCATGCCGATGACATATTTTTCCGCCATATCGCTACATCAATGCTTTGTTCAACAAATAATACACTTCGTTGTAACGAAGCTCCTTCTTGAAGTTTTCGATGGACGTATCCTCGTCAATTGTCAGCAGTTCGATGCCGGCAATATCGGCATAGTCCTCCATAAATTCCTGCGTCAGCGCATACGAGAAGCTCGTATGGTGCGTTCCTCCGGCCAAAATCCAGGCAGCAGCGCCCACCTCCAGGTTAGGCTGCGGAATCCACAGCGCACAGGCCACCGGCAACTTGGGCAGCTTTTTGGGTTTGATCACCTCCACGTGGTTCACGATCATGCGGAACCGGTTGCCCATATCCACAATGGTAGCGGCAACGCCTTTTCCTTCGTGAGCCGTAAATACCAGCCGTGCCGGATCGGCTTTACCGCCGATGCCCAGCGGATGCACCTCCAACCGCGGTTTGCTGCCCGCTATGGCCGGCGACACTTCCAGCATGTGCGCCTGCAGGATCGCGCTCTTCTCCCCGTCGAAATGATAGGTATAGTCTTCCAAAAACGAGCTTCCGCCTTCCAGCCCCTGCCCCATGAATCCCATCGTGCGGCACAAGGCAGCCGTCTTCCAGTCGCCTTCGGCTCCGAAACCGTACCCTTCGGCCATCAGCCGCTGACAAGCCAAGCCGGGCAACTGATTCAACCCGTGCAGCTCGTCGAAATTCGTAGTAAAGGCTTTCGCGCCCTTGTCCTTCAGAAAACGACGCAACGCCACCTCAATCCGAGCAGCTTCGATCACCTGTCCGCGGTCTTTTCCCCCTTCCTTCACGTTGGGAGCCAACTCGTAGGCCTGTTCGTATTCGTCCACCATCCGGCGGATGTCCTCGCCGGTCACCCTGTCCTGATAGGCAACCAAGTCGCCGATGGGATAGTAATCCACATGATATCCCAGCCGCATCTCGGCTTCCACCTTGTCGCCGTCGGTCACGGCCACGTTGTTCATGTTGTCGCCGAAACGCACCACCAACATGTCCTGTGCATCCGCCCAAGCGGCAGCCACGCGCATCCACACGGCAATCCGTTCCTGCACCTTCTTCTCTTTCCAGTGACCGACCACCACCTTGCGGTTGCGGCGCATCCGGCTCACGATATGGCCGAACTCGCGGTCGCCG
>JAAZMQ010000252.1 GCA_012798745.1 Bacteroidales bacterium | reverse complement strand
GAAGTACCTGTATCTATTTCGTCGAAAATAATTGTTGGCAGAGCCGTTGCTCCGGCAATAATGGCTTTTATGCAAAGCATCAGACGCGAAATTTCCCCGCCGGAGGCAATTTGTGCCACAGGCTGCGGATCGATATTTTTGTTTGCCGAAAACCAAAACTGTACACTGTCGATTCCGCTTTCGTCGGGTTGCGATTTTTCTGAAAAGCGCATTTCGAAGCGCGCATTGGGCATGCCGAGATACGTCAGTTTCTCTGTTAGTCGGTTTTCTGCCAAGGGAGCTGCTGCGCGTCGTTTTTCACTCAGTTTACGTGCTTTTTCGAGCATGTTCTGTTGTTTCTCGCCGACCTCCTTTTCCAGAGCGGCAATTTTTTCGTCAAGCGAATCGATGTTCTTCAGTTTAGAAGCAATGTCCTGTTGCAGATTGAGCAACTCATGTACGTTTGGCACTCCATGTTTTTTCTCCAGACCGTAAATCAAACTCAATCGATCTTCCACTATCTGTTGACGTTCGGGATTGAACTCCACTTCTTCGAAAAAACGTTCGGCTTCCTGTCGCACATCTTTCAGGTCGATATAAGCCGACTCGATGCGTGCGGCGATATCTTCTATTTTTGGGAAAACCTGTCGGATGCTGCGTGCGTTGTCCAATGCTGATTTCAGCATGGATTCCACGTTTTGTTCGTTGCCCGAGAGTTGCGATACGATGGCAAACAGGGCCGATTTTATCTCTTCGGCATGGGTAATTGCCTCCAGTTCTGCCTCGAGTGCTTCCTGCTCGTCGGGCTGCAACGCAGCGTCTTTCAGAGTCTGAAGCTGAAACCGCAAGTAATCTTCTTCTTCTTTGTTTTTTCGGGAAAGCTCCCGCAGCTCGTTCAATTGCTTTTCGGCAGCACGAAAATCGGCATAAGCAGCAGCGTACTCGTTGCGCAGCCGGCCGGTTTGCGCCAGTGAGTCAATTACCATCAATTGAAAAAGATCTTCATTTAAGGCAAGATTTTGATGCTGAGAGTGAATATCGATGAGGCGATCACTCAGCTCTTTCAGGTCGTTCAGGTAAACAGGCGAATCGTTTACGAATGCCCGCGATCTGCCGTTCGACCATAACTCGCGACGCAATATCAATTCCTTGTCGTCGTACACCCAATCGTGCTTTTCGAAAAACGGACGAAGATTGTATTTCGAAATATCGAAAACGCTCTCGACGATACATTTCGTTTCCCCCTGTTTAATTTGGCGGCTATCGGCGCGTTGCCCCAGCACCAGCGACAGGGCACCTAAAATAATGGATTTCCCTGCGCCGGTTTCTCCTGTGATGACCGAAAAACCGGGACCGAAATCCATGTCGAGATGATCGATTAATGCGTAGTTTGTAATGGTGATCGATTTGAGCATAAGAAACGATGTTCGCGACCGGTCTTTTTTATGAGAATAGCGATTTATAGAACCGCAGTTCGTTTTTCAATTGTTGAATTTCTTCCTGAAGCGTTTTCACCTTTTCGAGCAAGTAATTCAGCGCCTCGATACCTTCCATGTTGATGTCCAAATCGTAATACCAACGCATAAACTGTTCTAGTTTGGGAAGTTCTTCGTAATCGATATATCTTTCTTCATCTTGTGAAACAACATGGATCAATCCCGACTCGCTGAGCGAATCGATGAAAGTGCTTTCCACATTATAAATCCGGATGCACTCGCTGTATAATAATTTGTTCGTATTCATCGCGTTCTAAGTTTAGCTAGTTCGGTAAACAATTCTTTTTCTCTTGGGGAAAGATTTTCGGGAATTCTGACTTTTACAGTCACGTAAAGATCGCCGAATTTTCCTTCCTTTTTATATACGGGGAAACCTTTTCCTCTTAGCCGCAGTTTTGTTCCGGGCTGAGTACCGGGTTTTATTTTTACTTTTACCTGTCCGCCATCCAACGTGTTTATGGTTATCTCGCCGCCAAGCACAGCTGTGTAGAGATCCACTTCGGCCTCGGTGTACAAGTCGTTGCCCAGTCGTTTGAAGTTCGGATCGTCTTCAACAACAAAGGTAATGTACAGATCGCCATTGGGACCTCCGTTAACGCCAGGTCCTCCGTAGCCTGCCAATTTTATTTTTTGTCCGTTGGCTACACCTGCAGGAATGGTGATGCGTATGTTTTTACCGTTAACGTTAAGGGTTCGCTGATGTGTCTGCATGGCTTCACGAAGCGCAAGACGCAGCTCGGCTTGATAGTCGGGTCCTTTGTATTTGCGACTGGTTTTGCGTTGCGTGAAGCCCCTTCCGAACATCGAATGGAAGAAGTCCGAAAAATCGTCGTCCGAAAAATCGCCTTCCGTGTAAAATGTTCGGGCTCCGCCTTCTCCGCCAAAGAAATCGCTCCATGCCCCTTGTTGTTGATACTGTTGTCGCGCTTTTTCGTACTCCTCGGCGTGTTTCCAGTTTTCTCCGTATTTATCGTATTTTG
>JAAZMQ010000251.1 GCA_012798745.1 Bacteroidales bacterium | reverse complement strand
GATTTGATCTCTGTTCCGGTCAAAACAATTCCGGCAGTGTAGGTTTCCACCAGTTCGTAGTCGAAGGTGGCACGTTTGTTTTTTATATTGACGGTTGTCTGTTTCATTGTCGTTACTTAATAAGAAAATTCATTATCGCTTTAATAATTAGCGGAATAAACAATATCAGAAGGGTGGAGGCGAGTGTAAATTTTTTCTTTTTGTTTTTCGTTATTTCAAAGAATACTTCTGATCCAATATACACAATATAAGCCGTATAGGCCGAAAGTAACCACAAGATGAAAAAATCCGAGAGGAACGGCATAATGATGTACAACCCGTAGATTATGACCGACGAATATCCTGTAAAACGCTGAAAGGTGAATATTTGTTTTTGAAGGTTGTATCGGAACGAAATTTCGTTTAGGATATATGCGGTAACAAGATACCCTCCGTATACCGTGATAATGTTTACAATCGTATTTTTTAAAGCTTGCTCTACGTTTCCGTTGTGCGAAAACCAGAGCCCTCCTATAAATGAAGCGAGGGCAATAATGCCGAAAATAGGATGAAGAAATTTGCTTAAAAATTCTTGTTGATCCTCTTCGTCTTTTTTAATGCCCCTCCATGCACTTTGAGGCGAAGTGATCAGATGAATGATAGTAAGAAAAATTTCTTTAAACATCGCCCTTTTGATTTTGAAGTGCAAAGGTAATGATTTCTTGCGGATTTATCGGTTAAGCGGTTCAAAAGTGCTTATTTCAAATGCGATTTAAATGGGCTTATTTTAAATATTGTATTAAAATGCTTTTTTAACGGATGCGTGTTTTTTTGTAGCTAAAAAGCGGTATCTCCGTTTCCGACGACTGGGGAAAATTTTTTTATCCTCCGTCGGATTTTCCGACGTATACAAAAATTTCGATTTGCTTCCATCCTGATAATATTCTTTAACAAATAACAGTGATTTTCCGGCAAACCAAGGCTGTTTTTATGCAAAAAACCCCGTTTTTTGCCTGTTAGATTTTCAGAAATAGGATATTATTTGCTTTATTTCTCTCCGGAAAATCCGACGGAGGAATTGAGTTGGTTGGTGTTAACGCACGCTTCCCGAAAAGGGATGTAATTTTTGTGCATTCTAATCTTGTTTCCCGGAGGAGGATAAAATTTTCATGCATGCTGATTCCGTTTTCCGAAGGAGGATAAAATTTTGTTCCGTTTCTGCCGGAAAATTATTTTTTGTTTCTGCCATTTAGAGGGGTTTCAAAATTTTTTCGTAACTTGCGTCCAAGTTTTCCATAATATTTATCTAACTGATTACCATATAGATATGCGGATTTTATCTGAAGAGATAACTTTTTTGTGTTCTATTTTAATGCACAACATGTTTATTTTATGCATTTTTGCAACTTGCAATCAGGCGGGCTCCATTTGCTAGAAGGAAATTTTTATTTTTTTAGGTGTAAATTGGAAATTATCAGGTAAATTTATTTTAAGGATGAAAAGACATATTCCCCATGTGTTTACTATGATGAATCTCTTTTCGGGATGTATTGCCGTTGTTATGGCTTTCGAAGGGAATTTTTCCGGCGTGGTGATTTGGGTATTGATTGCGGCAGTATGCGATTTTTTTGACGGCTTTGTTGCACGCCTTTTCGATGCGACTTCTCCTCTTGGTAAAGAACTCGACTCACTTGCAGACGTGGTGAGTTTTGGTGTTGCACCCGCTTCGGCTGTGTTTATTTTGTTGCGCGATTTTTCTGCCTACCCTTCATTTTTAACGGATATTTCATCTTATCTTCCTTTTTTGGCTTATCTTATTCCTGTTTTTTCTGCATTGCGACTTGGGAAATTCAATTTGGACGATAAACAGACTTCTTTTTTTCTTGGTTTGCCCACTCCTGCCAATGCTTTGTTTTGGATAAGTTATTGTTATGGCTTCCGGTACATTGCATCGGTAAACGAGGTTTTGTTTTACTTAACTTTGGGATTTATTATTGTACTGTCGTTGTTACTGGTTTCTAATATTCCCATGTTTTCTTTTAAAATCAAAACATTCAAATTCAAAGGGAACGAGAAGCAGATTTTACTTGTTATTCTGCTGATTATCTTTATTGCGTTATGGGGTATTATCGGCATAGCCATCGGTATATTGGCATATATTGCTATTTCCTTGATTGCAAATATGCTGTAGCTGGTTTGTCGGCTGCATTGAACCATTCATGGTTACCTGTCTTTTTGCCAAAAATCGATCCCTTTCTTGAAACACATGTTATAATTCACAAATGTAAAGTTTTGTTGTTCCATGGATAAGGTTTGCGTTAAAAATATATCATTTTTATAAAGATATACTTTAAATAAGAAGTAATATTCAAAAAAAATTGTGATATTTGTTCTCATCAACATTTCATTTTCCATGAAAAAATGTTCAGGGGCGATAAATTGTTAAGATATTGAGACCGGGTGCATTTGCAAATTGTGCGAATACTTTTATAAATTTTTGAATAGGTGGATTCAATTACCCGATTTTTGATCGGTCACTGAAGCAAAAGGGACCAAAAAAATTACCGGGAAAAGCGAAACCCGGAAAACAGAAATTTTAATATACATCAGCGTTTAAAACGTAAATAATTTTAAAAATATAAAATTATGGAATTAACAAAAACAGAAAGCAACTTAAATAAGAAAAGAAGAGCAAGAGTTGTATCGTGTGTTTTGTTGTTTTTGCTGATGTTTCTATTGCATATCCAAGCAGTAAATATGTGTAAGGAAGCGTTTCCCATGTCCCCCATACCCTCAGTTTTTTTGAATTTTTCCACCGATTCATTTCATGTTTCCATACAAGAATTTTCGCAAACGGCAACAGCTTTGTGTCCTCTTTCCGACCCGGAGTTTAATTTTACCACGGGCGAGTGGATTGATGAGCGGAAAGGTGACGGTTATTATCAACTGGGAGACCTTACTTTTCGCACAAAAACAGCGGATGAAAACGAGTGGAAAAGTTATTCGACAGCGGTACATCGGTCTCCGGTAGAAAAATTGAATGGTTTGCCGGAAAATGTGCTTGCAGCTGCAAAGTTGAATAACACCTTGCCGCAGGATGTGCCCTTAGAGGCAACACGTTATTGGGAGAAAAATGATGGTAAATTGGTGTTGCGTTTCGAATTGAAAAATATAAAAGATAAAAATGTAGAAATTGGAGCTTTGGGTATTCCAATGGTATTCAACAATATTCTTCACAAAAAACATTTGGATGAAGTACATGAAGAAAATGTCTTTTTTGATCCTTATATAGGAATGGATGCAGGTTATCTTCAAGTAATACGTTTAAGTGGAGAAGGACCGGCACTCTTGGTACTTCCTCATGCGAAAACTCCTTTCGAGGCTTATCGTCCTCTACTTGATGATCCCATGCCGCGGGGAATTACTTTTGAAGGGTTTCATGAATGGATGGTTCATAGTAAAGCTTATGCCGAAAATGAATGGAAATCAGCAGAACAATGGAATAAAGCTACATCAAAAATCCTTTCGTCGGGTGAAGTTTATGAGATAGGGATTGAATTTGTACTTGCGAAGGATGTTCAAGAAATTGAGAAGACGCTAACGAGGTATAATCGTCCGCTTGCTGTTGGAATACCCGGATATGTTTTGCCTCAAGACGTAGAGGGGAAATTATTTCTTAGATATGGAAAGAAGGTGCAGACAATCAAAGTTGAACCCGAAGGATCATTATCCATTGAAAAACAAAAAATTACTTCTGACAAGTGGACGAATTATTTGGTGAAAGGAAAAAAATTGGGAAGGGCTCGTCTTTCAATCATGTATGATGATGGAATATTGCAAACGATTCACTATAAAGTGATAAAGCCGGAGTGCGATGTTGTTGCAGACAATGGACGTTTCCTCACTTCCGAACAATGGTTTGATGACTTTGACGATCCCTTTAAACGGGCACCATCGGTGATAACTTATGATTATGAAAATAAAGAACAGGTGACTCAAGACGGACGTGTGTGGATTGCCGGACTGAGTGATGAAGGAGGTGCCGGAAGTTGGCTTAATGCCATTATGAAACAGTTGATTCAGCCTGATCCTCTTGAGGTAGGAAAAATGGAAGATTTTGTGAATCAGACTTTATGGGGCGGAATACAATATAGTGAGGGTAATTGGAAATACGGTGTTCGTAAAAGTTTGTTCTATTATGAGCCGGACAG
>JAAZMQ010000250.1 GCA_012798745.1 Bacteroidales bacterium | reverse complement strand
TTTCGGCTACATCTTTTACTTTTCTTAATGGTGTTTCGCGTGCAATTTCAATATCCGATTTCATACCTCCCATTTTTTAATATTGTTTTGTAAAGAGTTTCGCGGTATTCAAACCACATTAATTTTATTTAGTGTTTCCTGTTGTAAATGGCAGACTTATGTTTTTCTTTTCCGGCAGGTTGAGAAACAGACTTTTCCTTTAATTTCGACTCCAACAATATCAACTGATCACGCAATTGGGCAGCTTCCAAAAATTCCAATCTTTTCGCCGCCGCCATCATTGCTTTGCGCGTTTTTTCAATCAATTTTCCCAAACCTTCTTCCGAATCGTATTGTGCAGCAGATTCGGAAACCATCGAATAATAATCCGGCTCAACATAAGCTTTAGGATCTATTGTCGGAACTGTATGTTTAGCAAGAGCCGACGATTTTGCTTTTTTAATTTGCTGCGGAATGATGCCGTGCTCTTCGTTATATTTCAACTGTTTTTCCCTCCGACGATTGGTTTCGTCGATGGTAGCCTGCATGCTTTCGGTGATTTTGTCGGCATAAAAAATAACCTTCCCGTTTACATTGCGCGCTGCACGCCCTGCCGTTTGCGTTAAAGAACGATGCGAACGCAAAAAACCCTCTTTATCGGCATCGAGTACCGCCACCAGCGAAACTTCCGGCAAATCCAGTCCCTCGCGAAGCAAATTCACTCCAACTAAAACATCGAAAATGCCATTCCGCAAATCGTCCATAATTTTCACACGTTCAAGTGTTTCCACATCCGAATGAATATAGCTGCATCGGATACCGTGCCGCGAAAGATAATCGGTCAATTCCTCCGCCATGCGTTTTGTCAGGGTGGTTACCAGCACGCGTTCATCTTTTTCGACCCGTTGCTGAATTTCCTCCATGAGATCGTCAATCTGATTAAGACTGGGACGCACTTCGATAGGCGGATCGAGCAAACCGGTAGGACGAATCAACTGATCCACAATAACTCCCTCCGATTTCTCCAGTTCATAGTCGGCCGGTGTAGCACTCACGAAAATAATCTGCGGCGTGAGCGATTCGAATTCTTCAAAAGTAAGCGGACGATTATCTATGGCGGCCGGTAAACGAAAACCGTATTCCACGAGGTTGATCTTGCGCGAATGATCGCCACCGTACATGGCACGAATCTGAGGAATGGTAACGTGGCTTTCATCGATCACGGTAAGATAATCTTTCGGGAAAAAATCCAGCAGGCAAAAAGGCCGGCTTCCCGCAGGTCGTCCATCAAAATAACGAGAATAATTTTCAATTCCTGAACAATAGCCGATTTCTTTAATCATTTCGATATCGTAAGTCACACGCTCATAAAGTCGTTTCGCCTCCAAGGGCTTACCAATAGACCGAAAAAACTCGACCTGCTTGCCGAGATCGATCTGAATTTCCTCTATGGCTCTGAAAATACGTTCGCGTGTGGTTACAAACAGATTGGCGGGAAAAATGCGATAAGCATCCAATCGCTCAATCGTCATACCCGTAACCGGATCGACCGATTCGATACTTTCAATCTCGTCTCCCCAGAAAATCACGCGAATAAGAATATCGTCATAGGCCAAAAAAACATCGACGGTATCGCCTTTCACACGAAAATTTCCCCGATTAAATTCGGCCGTTTCGTTACGCGAATACAAAATTTCCACCAATTTACGAAGGAATACGTTGCGCACCAGTTTTTGCCCAACCTTAATATCGATAATGGTTTTATTAAAATCCTCGGGATTACCGATACCGTACAAACAAGAAACCGAAGAAACCACAATCACATCCTTTCGGCCCGACAACAATGCCGACGTGGCCGACAACCGCAGTTTTTCGATCTCGTCGTTGATGGAAAGATCCTTGGCTATATACGTATCGGTCGAAGGAATATACGCTTCGGGCTGATAATAATCATAATAGGAAACGTAGTATTCAACTGCATTCTCGGGAAAAAAACCTTTAAACTCGCTATACAATTGCGCCGCCAACGTTTTGTTGTGACTGATCACCAACGTAGGTTTATTCACCTGTGCAATCACGTTGGCTATGGTAAACGTTTTCCCCGAACCCGTCACTCCCAATAGTGTCTGATAAGGAACTTTACCCTGAACTCCTTCAACTAACGCCTTAATTGCCTCAGGTTGATCCCCTGTAGGTTTATATTGTGAAGTTAACTTAAAATCCATACCCTTACAACAAATTCATCACAATAATAGTTCATTGCATCTCGGCTCCGTAAGGCTTTGTTTCGTAAATGCTGAGAATGCGCATTTCGCTGTCCATTTCAATATGTCCGATGTATCCCGAAATAGTTCGAGTAACCCTCTCATCGTTATGATGCTCCTTCACTAAAGGCACATTTACCCGATACCTCTCATCAACCGTTTTCTGATATTGCACAGCATCGAGACAGGGAATAAATTTCACTGAATAATGCGCATTTTTAGACATCGACAATTGCAACCCTTTCAAAATATTGTCACGAGAGTCTGTACCTTTGTTAAAAAATCGATACACCTTGGGCGACAGATATTCTGTTACCTTTTTATAATTCCCATCCGATAATGCCAGATAAAAATCTGCAACAATCGCTTTTATTTTATCCAACTCTTCTGCTGTTACAGGATAAGATTGAAAAAGCATTTCATGCCGTTTCTGAGCCTCATTATAGTAATTACCGGGCAATTCGCCACTATCCGCCGCCACCATGTACTCAGAATAACTTTCTGCCGTATTGGCAGCAAGAGCAGCCATCCACATTAACGAATCTAAGCGGTCTCTGACCAACGATCGATAAGGACTGTCGGGATATTGTTGAAGAAAATCCCGAAATTCCGTTATGTTTTCCGAAATTTTCAAATTTTCCCACGCAGATGCTTCGCGGTTTTTCAATACCTTCATTTTTGCTTCGGCATCGGCAAAATATTTCCCATTGGGATATTCGTTCATATATGCCAAATACGCATTAACGGTATTGGCACTCATCGCCGCCTCCCATATTATCTGTTCTTCTGTTTGCCGGGTAACATGTTGTTTATATACAAAAGAAAAAGCACCTAGAATACCTATTATTGCTAAGAAACATCCAAAAACAATCCCCCTTCTTTTCCCATGTTTACGTTTATGAGCAACAAAATCGGTATTATTGTTCAAAAAAGAAGTCTCTTCATCTGCCGGCACAACATCCGGTCCGGTAATCGGTTGGGAAGCATTCTCCTCTTTAAGGCAATTATTCCCAACTTCGGAAAAGTTTTCCTTCGTAGAAGCATTATTCTCAAATTTTAAATGTCCGGGAACTTCTACTTCGTATTCGTTCCGTATCTTTTTTGTACAATCATCACAGAACAACGCTTCTTCAGATTTATTTTTCCCACACAAAGGACAGAAAGTCAACATGAAAACAACTTTTTTATAAAATCTATCACTATATACAAAGATAAAAAATGTAATGAACAATCGGGCAAATTTCATCTGCTTTTGTGATGAAAAGCAAAATTTGTATTTTTGAACTTCAAATAAAACATGACGCAAAATGATTGAAATTATTCCTGCTACAATCGACAATATTCCCGATATTCAAAAAATTTCGGCCGTCGCTTGGCCACAAACGTTCAAAGACATCCTTTCCGAAAAACAAATCGCATACATGATGAATTGGATGTACAGCAATGAAAGTCTGCGAGAACAGATGGAGAAAAATAATCATCGGTATGTGCTGGCGAAACATGGAGAAGAATTTGTGGCCTTCCTATCGTATGAACCTAATTGCGAAAACACGGGGAAAACGAAGATACATAAAATTTATATTCTCCCTTCACATCAAAGAAAAGGGATAGGCAAACTTCTTTTCAACTTTGTGTTGACGAAAGCCCGCGAAACCGGCGAAAAAGCCGTTTACCTGAATGTGAACAAGAACAACCGGAATGCCATCAATTTCTACCAACGAATGGGATTTTATATTGCCAAAGAAGAAGTGATCGATATCGGCAACGGTTTCGTGATGGATGATTATGTTTTCGAAAAACCGCTCGATCATGAATAGGCGTCTCAACAGAAATGCGTGTCTCGACAGAAATGCGTGTTTCACAACACGAACAGGCATTGTTCAATATAATTAACCGTATCAAAAATGAACAAGTATTTTCACGACCGAATTCAATCTCTTCGCTTCGCTTTCAGTGGACTACGGATGCTGTTTAGAGAAACGCCAAATGCACGCATTCAGTTGGTCATGGCCCTATTGGCTGTTGCATTGGGCTTTTGGCTGCATATTTCCACTACGGAATGGCTGGCCGTTTGCATCGTAATCGGGATGGTGCCGGCGCTTGAAGCCATGAACACCGCCATCGAAAAGCTGTCGGATTATGCATCACAACATCAAAAGCATCCGATGATAAAAAAAGTGAAAGATATAGCAGCGGCAGGTGTGTTGATAGCGTCCATAGCAGCACTGGCCGTAGGATTATTGATTTTCCTCCCCAAACTCATCGCCCTGATGTAGCGCACCCTTTCAAAAGAGACCAAGCATAGGCATATTCGCAATGAGCAAAAGCGACGATTAAAAGACGATACATTTTCAAAAAGCTGACGCACTTTGCGAGGAAGCCGAACTGAGGACTTCCAAACTTCCGAATGTACCTTTGTGTCTTGTCCTGAAATAAGTTTATATTTTCTTTAAACAAAAATCAGGACGATACACGCGTTTTGCACTTGCCGGATGAATCTGCAAAAACGCATTACCGAAAAAATATTTGTTTCAAAACACAAAATTTTCTACCTTTGCGTCTCGAAAAATTGTCCTATGGTGTAATGGTAGCACAACAGATTCTGGATCTGTTTGTCTTGGTTCGAATCCAGGTGGGACAGCAATAAACAAGGGTAAATAGTTTATTTTTCAACTGTTTACCCTTTTCTTTTATAGGGTATCACCCGAATAATCACCTTAATTTTCCCTGTCCCTGTCAATAACTTTTTGGAAAACAAAATAGATTGGGTTATCCACCGAGTTGGGGAAACTATCTCCAAAAACTAAATAATTGATTTACAACGAACGCAAAATTGCGTTACCGGAAAATGTATCAGTCCAAAACAACCGAACAATTGAAAATGCCACGTTTGCCTCGTTTGACAAAAATATCAAACGAGGATGTTTTTCGAAAAAACCCGCATACTGTTTTAAAAAACTGTAAAAATTGTTCATAAATATCGTTAATATTTTCTTCTGAGGTTTGAAAGGAAAATCTGCGTTGAAATTCGGAAATTCTTCTTATCTTTACCATCGTGTTTTTTATTAAAATCCCGATTTTGGGTCATTCTGTCTGATTTCGGGATTTTTGCATACCCAAAGTTGATAATATTTATTTTATTATCAAAACTTTGTTTTACTTATGAAAGTGCCTAAATAAAGTTACACATGCCTAAAAAATATAGATTTTCATTTACTGCGGCATCACTGCAGGTTCCTTTAATGATTGAACTTGCCAAGAAAATCATTGAACGTGAAATTACACCTGATGAATTGGAGCCACGGGATATAGGTAAGGAACGCTCTACAACAAATGAGCGTGGATTAA
>JAAZMQ010000249.1 GCA_012798745.1 Bacteroidales bacterium | reverse complement strand
ATCAATCTCTGGAATATAAAAAGCCGGAGCAAATGTATTTTTTGGCAGCGTAGTTCCTTGACTCGCCCAATTGGGCGAGTCAAGGAACTAACTTAAATTAGTATAGAAATTGTCTAAGAAAGGGGAGAAGTTTATTCTCCTACTTCCATTAATACGATGCTTATTGTGTTGGGATTTATGGCAATTATTCTCGGTTTAACATTATGGGTTACCTCTTTAAAAGCCGAGAAAGAATTGTATTCCGACAACGATTTGAAATATCGCTACATCCAAATGATTGGACATGCTACGCAAGAGGAAATGGCAACGATGGATACCATTTTCTATTTTCATCGAAATAACAGAAAAATCAAGGAGCTACGTAAGCAAATAGAAATTTTTGAGGAGAACGTCAAACAGCGGGCAAGGATTATTGAACAGGAGGAGAGATTGAAAAGGGAAAGGAGTGAAATTGAGACTAAACTCATCAAATGAATGATGAGTGGCCAAATTCTCCAAGGGGAAATTCAAGCGCAACTTATGACGTCTGCATCTGCGACGACACCAGTTCAAAATAATGCCCTTTTTTCTCCATCAAAGTGTCGTGGTTGCCAATTTCAACGATAAAACCTTTGTCGAGCACCACTATTTGGTCGGCATTGCGGATAATGCTTAAACGGTGGGCTATAACCACCACCGTGCGGTGCTCAAAAGCATTATTCAGAGCATCCACAATTTTCCGTTCGTTGATAGTGTCCAAGGCATTGGTAGCCTCATCCAAAAATAAGAATTTTGGGTCTCGGTACAAGGCACGTGCTATCAGCAAACGCTGTTTCTGACCGCCGCTTAATCCCCGTCCGGTTTCACCGATGGTCGTTTCAAAACCTTTAGGCATGGCATTAATTTCGTCTTCTATCTGTGCAATTCGGCAAACTTCCCTTAAACGGTCGTAGTTGATGCGTTCATCATCCAGCACAATATTATTCAGAATGGTGTCGCTGAACATTTTTCCGTCCTGCATTACCACACCACACATATCCCGCCATTGGCGCAGGTTGATAGCGTTTACGTTCATTGCATCCATTTTGAGTTCGCCATAGCTTGGTTTATAAAGCCGAACTAACAGTTTTAATAAAGTGGATTTTCCGCTCCCGCTTCCGCCTACAATCGCCGTGACTTTATTTTCAGGTATTTGTAAATAAATATTTTTCAAAACTAAAGGAGAGTTCTGTGTATATTGAAAATGGACATTCTCTAACGTAATAGTTTTCTTTTCGGGTAAAATGGTAGTATTGCCGATAGACATCAACTCTTCTTCGTCCTCCAGTTGGCGGATTTCATTGATACGCAGAAAACTAATTTTGGCGTATTGTGCCGATACAACGAAGTTGATAAACTGCACTAACGGCCCGTTAAGCATTCCGATGATAAACTGGGTAGATATCATTACCCCGAACGTGATATCTCCTTTTATTACCGCCATAGCACAGAAAAATACGATAGCCATATTCTTGATACTTTCCACAAACTGTGCTCCTAAGTTTTGTGCATTCGTAACTGCCAGAACCCGCTTATTCACGTGGTACAAGCGTGCCTGAATTTCCTCCCATTTCCAACGGCGATGCTTTTCGTAGTTGTAAATCTTGATGTCTTGGATGGCTGAAACGGTTTCTACCCAGTAGCTTTGATTTCTTGAAAGCAGTTCAAAGTATTCCCAATCCAATTTTTTACGGATACTTAAAAATAGCAACACCCAACAGACGTACAGGATAGAACCGGCTAAGAAAATATAAAATATAACAGCATTATATATCAATAGGATAACTGCAAAAACGACAAAAGTAAGCGTAGAGAATATCAACGCCAACGAATTATTCATGATAAAACTACGGATGCGCTCGTGGTCTTGTGCGCGTTGTAGAATATCACCCATCAGTTTATTTTCAAAAAACGTTACGGGAAGTTTCATCAGTTTTATCAGGTAATCCGAAATGAGGGCGATATTTACCCTTACCGTAATATGCAGCAATATCCAGTCCCGCAGCACGTTGAAAATCATCACGCTCAATAAGATGCTGATATTGCCTATCAACACCATATTGATAAATTTCACGTCTGAAGTTTTGATGCCCACATCAATTACCGCTTTGGAAATAAAAGGAAGCATTCCCTGCAAAGCAGTAACTACGAGCATAATGATAAATATCAGCCCGAAATTACGTTTGTAGGGAAAGAAATATTTCAGAATGCTTGAAAAGCTATTTTTTTTTCTGTTCCCGTTCAGTTTTGCTCTCTTTGAAGTCGGCAGTAGGCTCTATGGCAAGCAGCACTCCTTGATTTTCTCCTTTCTGATACCAACCACGCCGAAATTCCTCGTGGCTGTACTTGATGCGTCCTTTTGCGGGGTCGGAAACCCAGATGTGTTTTTTGTCGGAATGATACACCACGATAAAGTGGCTGTCTTTCCAAAATACGATAGCCGGAAAGGGAATGCTGTTTACCACATCGTCTATGGTACATTTAATGGCGAGCGTTCGCAGCCCGATACTTTCAGCACCCGTGCTGAGGTCGAGCAGGGATACGCCTTCTTTGGTAATGCCGCAGCGATCGCGCATAAACTGCAATGAGTAAAACTTGCCGAAATGCTTGGCGATGATTTTCAGCGATGCGGGCCCGCAGTCTTGCGAATCCATTTGATATTCTACGGGGAAACGGTGGATAAGCATATTCTATTTTTCTCCTTTTGCTTTTAAGTTATCAAACAGTCTTTCGATAAGCCGTTTGCGTTTGGTGATGATTTCGGCAGTACCTTTACTTTCAAAGTCAAGAGGAAGTGTTTTTCCGAAATTTGTAACTGTACCATTAGGAAAAGATATTACCACCAAATAGGCATCTACTTCACCGTTTTGAGTTTTCAACTTGTTGGTAATGCGTGATATTGATTTTACTACGCCTTTCAGCAGTCCGTATTCATCATAGGGATAGTTGTTGATTTTTACGTTGGCGGTTTGTCCCACTTCTACTTTACCGGCGCCAAATGAGGGTATCATCACTTCGCCCAAAATGTTATTTTTATCGGGAATAATAGAGAAAAGTTCCTGTCCCGCCTGTATAAAATTATTATTCCGCCAAAAACCAAGATACTCTAGTTCACCAGCAACAGGTGCATATTGTAGATAACGTTCTTTCCAAAGATTGACAGCGTTTGAGAGTTCGTTTTTACGGCTGACAAAATCGGAATAAGCTTTTTCTTTAGTTTCGGTTTCTTCTAAAAGGATACGTTGTATTTCTAATTCGTTTCGGGCTACTTCCGACTGTTTCATTAGGCGGCTGCTTTGTAAATTCAAACGGGCTTCTTCAAGCGAAAGATGGGCTTTTCGCTGACGTTGATATTCTTGTTCGCTGATGCCTTTGGCTGCAAGGAGCAAACTGTCTTTTCGCAACTGGTTGGCGGAGGTGTGCAGAATTTGTTTTTTAAGATGCATTTCGTCATTCAGATTGGCTATGACGGCTTCGTCTGAGTGGATTTGCTGCCGGAGATTTTGACGCATAGTAGCATAAATATCCGACGAAACTACACGTTCATATTGCAAATAAGCAAGTAAAAAAGCATTGTATGCTGAACTGACTTCGCCGAGGATTAGTGTGTCCGGAAGAAATATTTTAGCGGATGGATTTCTATCTAAACGGCCGAGCACACTATCTACCCACAAGATGTGCTTGTAGTCTGCACCGCTTTCCAAATAAGAAATGACATTGCCTTTTTGAAGCCGGGTTTTATTGGTTTGCAGCAGGTTGATGCGTCCGTTGCTGTTGGCCACCAAGCGGACAGGGGCGGTGGTTGCCGTTACGGAAATTTGCCCGTCCACCGTGTCGGGATATTGTATCAGAAAGCCGAGCAGCACGATCACGCCCATCAGCACGCCCACACAAAGTGCCACCCATTTCACCCAATATGTTGGCATTCGGTCGATGATGGCTTGTACTTCTTCGGATTTCTGACTTATATCGTCTTTTTTGTTTTGTCCTTCTGTCCGATTTTCCGGTATTACAGCCTGAAAAAGTGAGGGGATGGGTGTGGCTTGTTCGTTTTTTATTGTATTCGTTATTTATCATAAAAGGGCTCGCGATGTATAGAAATTATAAGGCATCTTTCTTTTTGTAATTTATCACTATTTTTTCCAAAATTTTATTTACTTTCTCACTCCACACATCCCAGTTTAGGCGTGTTTCATATTCATTTCGGGAAGATGCACGTAGTTTTATATAACTTTCTTTGTCACTGAATACTGCTTTTATTTTTTCAGCATAATCTTCAGCCGTAGCTGTGGGAGGAAGTAAAAAACCGTTTTTCCCCTCTCGCACGGGCTGGCTAACACCTCCTACATTTGCAGCTATACTCGGTACGCCGTAAGCTGAGGCTTCGCAAAAAACAATACCTAAAGCATCGAACTCGGTAGGCAGAATCAAAAAATGCGATTGGTACAAAATATCGCACAACCGCTCCAAATCTTTGGGTTTTGACTTATCCAAAAATGGGATAATGGTTAAACCCTCGTCTTCTTTCGGCATTCCTGGTGGCACGCTCCCGATAATAGTCAGTGTACAGGGAAAGCCTTCGCTTTTTAGTTTACGGTATGCTCCTAAAACTTTGTCGCCGCCTTTTTTTACCCAATTGCGTCCGATAAAAACCCAATTGCATACGCTTGTGTCAATTTCGTGCTGCCACGTTTCGGGATGTGGAATGTTGGCGCCGAACTCGACGACATGGATATTATCTTTTTGTACGAGTAATCTTTAAGTGCACTTTCTTTTGCCCAATTAGAAGAAAAAATAATACTATCTGCGTTTTGAATCATTCTTTTTTCAACCTCATCTGCTATTTCTTCAAATTTGGCGGATGGCATATTTAAATTAGCTTTGAATAAGCGAAATGTTGTATCTCCGATATATACGGTTGACACATCAACAGTTAAATATGCACCAAAAAAATAGTCACGGACAATTACTAAATCATAGCTACATCTATTTATCCCTGAGCAGATTCTACTTAATACCTGAGCGTAAAATTCAAGATAAGAAGTTTTTCTATAGCCAAACGTTTTGAGCATATTTAAAATATCTCCTCCAATCCACTCAACAATGTATTCTTAACTCAATGTATTTGAAATACTTAACAAAGTTCCTGACCAATTACTTACGTCAAAGGGAGATATTACTGAAAGAAATACAACTTTTTTCATGTGCTTTTTTATCTTTAATCATACTTTCTCATCATAAGAATAAGAAATCAAGTAGGTAGGGGGATTACTCCAACGCCCTCTCACACTACCGTACATGCTCTCGCACACGGTGGTTTCAGTTGATTGTTTAACCTTCTCGACTAAGGCTCGTTATGTGTTTTCAAATACTCCATTACGTTTTCACGTTTATGTAAATAGGCAACTTACGTTTTGTCTGGCACACCACTTAATCAAAGATTATTTCATCTGCTCCTTAACCAACCAATTCAGTCCTTCTAGAAAAGAAAGGCTTCGGTCTATCTTTTTTTCTTGCTGACTGCTTCCAATTTCATACTATGACCTCTGCTGACTCCTTGCATAGTGAAAACGACGTCACTGTCATTCGTGCACCATTAGTGCGCCTTGCAAGACCTCTCGGGATAAGATATTAATCTTTCTCTGCGTCCTGCCCGATTTACTCACCTGATTTACGGTTGAATTTTTGGCGTTCCCAATCCATGGCTCGGTTGCCCCCTCAGATGAGCCTTATATTGAGTTTCTGTGCGTCAGAACGTCAGATTGGCTGATAACTTTTTTTCAGATTTGCAGTCGCCCGCAACGCCCTTGTCAATCGCTAAAGTTTCCTTTCAACTCGGCACATACAGGGACTTGCTCCTTGCAAGATTACTACCATGCCCGACATACCAAATTTAGAGAGGAGTTGTAAAGCCCCCTCTCTAAATAAATGATTATAAAAAGTCATTCTTTTGAAAATCCCCCATCAATGTTCACTCCGTCATAAAAATACTCAAAAGCTATTTTCATCGTTTTCATTTCTTCGGGATAAGCGTCTATATTCAATTTTAACAACCGGTTATATTCTGTTTCTATTTGCTTGCTTTTTACCGGATTTGACCAGTAAAATTGCCAAAACTGCATTTGGTGCCCTTTACGCAGTTTAGAGATAGCTTCTAACATCCCATCCATTCTATGCCACATAGTTTTGTGTAATAATGTCTGATAGTAATTCGGAGCATCTGCCTCTAATTCTCCTCCTACAGCAATGTTTACTAGTTTCTTGCAATATATGCTGTCTTTTATCAAGGTAACTCTTCCTCCTAAGGCTTCTATTTGCTTCTGGGCAAGATTATACATAGTTAAGTCATAATTGTTTTCCGAATTATACTGATATGTCATCATAAACTCAGTCCAGGTATTTGGAAAAGCCTCAAAAAAAGCTTTCTGCCGCTCTATAGTGTTCGGACTACTGACCAACTCTCTAAAAGAGGTGTTTAGCTTTGCTGTATCTACAGGAAAAGTTTGGGACGCAGCATTAGCAGTAACTGATAATACAAAGATTATCAGCAGTAATATTTTATTTCTCATAATAATATTCTTAAACTGACATTTGTATTTCGATTGTTGTTTTTATCTATTATTTTGTACAAAAACTTCGTGTTTACCATCAAGAACAGCTCACAACATAAAAAATCAACTAGTTATTTCTCTCTTTTAATGTCATTTATTTTGTATTTATTATTTTGTTTCACAACACTTAAAGTAATAGTGGTCGTATTATTTTTCCATTTTGTATATTGCATTTGGTATGTATTATTATCTAAATGTATAAACTTGATAGATGGTATCCACAATCTGTCGAAATCGTAATAATCAATCAGTAAATCATAACCAAATAAATAGTTCATATCATTTATGTTTATTACAGATTTAAATTGCGTTAAAGCATTTGTTGTAAGATACTTCTTGCGTAGAGTTTTCAGTCGAGATATTAAGTCGGAAGGCATACTGCAATATTCCATTGTATAGGCATCATAAAATGTTTTGAGCAAAGATAAAGGTGTTGAGTCATCTATTGCAACAGGTATAGGTTTTTCAAAAAAGAGACTGTCTCCATAGAGTGAATCATTCCACTCCGGAGTAATATAATCAATCATTATGCGTTTATTATGCATTATTCTTATAGGAATTCGTATTTGCTTATTATCAAAACTTTGAGTGTAATTTACCATATACCAATTATTCTTTAAATGCTTTACTTGTAATGTAGAAATAGAGGATTTGCTAAAATCCTGTGCTCGAATAATGGGATCAGATTGAGTCGCTAATTTCATTCTTCCAATTTTAGATAACAATCTATCAGTACAATATAGTTGTAAGATTGAGTCATTAGCAGCATCCTGCATTTTCATTATATGTGTTGCATAAGACGTATAGAATTTTTCAATTTCTTGTATTACTTTTTGAGATTCTACATTTTTTGTATTTTGTTTTACGTCCTTGGTTGCTGATTTACCGCCACACATACAAAAAATAAGAAAAGTAATTACTAGTAAGCTTGCAAATCTTGTTTTCATATTTTTAAATTAATTATGTCTTAAAACTGTATATGTTGAATTGGAGTCATTCCTGTATGCAGATCCCCCCATACATATCTCTTTGAACAAAGTCTGAAACCCATTGCTGGCCATTATACAGTGCAATATGTCCATGTGGATGTCCTTCAATAGCTTCAAAAACAACTATATCTCCTACTTGTGGAGTATAATTAGAAGAATCCACTGTTGAGAAGCCAATTGTTGGTAACCAAGTGTCGTAATCGCAAGCCGAATTAGGTCGTCCTTCTGTTGAAATACCTCCAGCTTCAATTGCTTGTCTTACTGCTCGTGCGCAGTATCCGGTAGAAGATTCATTAGCATTATTGTTAAGAAAGTCAACAGCATTATTAATACTATACATATTTTCAGAAGGAGGAGGGTAACTTCCTGATGAATCATATGTTCCACTTTCTCCGTATGTTCCACTTTCTCCGTATGACCCACTAACAACTACCTCCGAGTATGTATAGCCCCAACCATCTACATAACCTCCGTTCCATATTCCACTTGCACACATAGCGTAGAATTCCGTTACGGTATAAGGGTTATTCATGGACCCATCTCCTCCTCCGACAAATGTTTTTTGCTGAATTTCACTTAATACTGGCATTCTCGCAGCCAATTCAGCCAAACTTCCTACTGTTAGTTTTCTCTTTTTCATAAAATAAATAATTTTAAAATTAATAAATTAATTTGATTATCAAGCTAATTGAAGCTTGTTTTTATTTGTGTAGAGTCAACCGGCAAGTGCGAATTTACACTAAATGTTTGTAAAACTCATTTTTTGGTAAATTAAAATCCAATTTCTCTCGAGGTCTTCGGTTTAGTTTGTACCGAATTTTTTTGATATCCTCATCCGAATAATCTTTAAACGATGCTCTTTTTGGGATATATTGTCTGATTAGTTTATTCCCGTTTTCAATCGCTCCTTTTT